>JAWOFY010000391.1:0-8384 GCA_046497285.1 Candidatus Hydrogenedentota bacterium | reverse complement strand
CGAGGATTGGTGGGGCCTGAATCAATATGACACGACGTTTCTACACACCGCCGGCGCGCGCGTTCATGGGGCCACGGGACCGTGGGATTATGACCTCGAATTGGCCACCCAATGGGGAGATGCGGGCGGTTTGGGACAGCATTTCCGGATCCGGCGGTACGGAGACAACAGCGCCCGTTTTGACGGAAACTGGGCCACGGATGGGGAGCTAGGTTACACGGCGGAGGAACTGGCTTGGGAACCGCGCGTGGGGGTAGGCGGCGCCTATTATAGTGGCGAGGATAACAGGGATATCACGTTTCGCGAGTGGTTGAATCCTTTCCATCGGCCCGAGGCGAGTATCTCGTTCCACCGTCTTCTTCCCGCCTATTCTTATGGATTCTTGACCGATTTGGTGAAGGGAATGACCAATTTCCATCAGATTCGGGCTACCGCCACCGCCCATCCCCATGATCAGGTGACGTTGGATTGGAGTTTGGCGTATTATGGGGTGAACGAAACCTTTGATCGGCCGCTGTCGGCCCGGTTGGGGCGGTACAGGATACCATTGGCCCCTGGTTTGCCGTTCGTCACGGAGTCTTCCGCCGGCGACATAGGCGTGGTGTCTCATTTCATCCTGCGGTACCAATACTCGCCGGATTGGAACATCAACTTCGGGTGGGAACGCTTGTTCACGGGAGAAGGTTTGAGGGACGGCAATTTCACGCACCGCAATGGCCTCGAATTCAGTGGCGGAACGGCGCGAGATGACGCGGACCTCTTTTATATCGATACCTCCGTCCGCTTCTGAGTGAATCGGAGGCAGTCCCGCAGTACACTATCCACCTACGCGAGCGCATAACCCGGCGGCAGGCCCTCCCGCGTGACGGGGCGTCTGCCGCCGGTTATTTGGAATTAGCTGGAATGCGGCCTAGCGGAGCCGCGTTATGCCGGTCAGGATTAACCTATGAAGGCCTTTGACAGAGACCTGGTGTCAGGCAGTGTCGTGCGGTCGGTCTGGAAATTGGCGTGGCCGGCCGTACTTCTGCGTTTGGTGGACGGCCTTCATAGCATTGTGGACCATATTCTGGTGGGGAACTTCGTGGGGCACCACGGCAACGCGGGCGTGGGGGCGGCCTGGCTGCTCTTTCTCGTGGTGGTGCTGTTTCTGGCGTCGCTCTTCCAGGGCATGGTGGTGCTCGTGTCGCGCTACAGCGGGATGCAGGACCGCGCCAACTTGAGCTGGGTGGTCTATCAGACGTTTCTCGCCACGATATACCTTTTTGTTTTGGTCATCGCGCCGGTCGGCTTTTTTATCGCGCCCCATGCCCTCGCGCTGGTGAATGTCACGCCTGAAGTGCACGCCGAGGCGTTGCCGTATCTGCGCATCATGTTCACCTGCGCCGCCCCGCTGTTTCTGTCTATTATGCTTGCGATGGCTTTTCAGGCCTCGGGCGATCCCAAGACGCCGCTGATGCTGGGCGCTCTAACTACCACCGTCAACATCTTGCTGAGCATAACGCTCATTACGGGACTGGGACCTTTCCCCGAGATGGGCACGGCGGGGGCCGCGCTCGCCACAAGCACCGCGCCATCGCTCAGTGTGGCTGTGGGACTCCTGCTGATTTACCGGCGGAAGATGATTATACAACCGCCGCCCCGCTACACCCTAAAACCGGATTTTGGTCTTCTAAAAAACACCGCCCGCATTGGACTGCCTACCGGCATCCAGGCGGTTCTACTCAACTTTGGCGGCGTACTGCTCTTCCGGAAACTGGGGCTTCTACCCCACAGCGCCGCGGCGCAGGCGGCCTTTACGATTTGTTATACCCAGATCTTTAGCCTCGTAACCTGGGCTGGATTCGGGCTGCGCATCGCCTCCGCCACGCTCATGGGGCAGAACCTTGGCGCGGACAACGCCTCACGGGGAAAGCGCGCCGTCTACGTAGCGGCGGGGCTAGGCGTGGCGTGGGCGGCCACTTTGGGGTTGGTGTTTTGGTTTGTCCCAGGCCCCTTGCTTGCACTGTTCGACGCGGTGGAGGAGCGTGTCTACAGTTATGGCACGGAACTGTTGCGTTTCGCCGCTTTTGCTGGCTTATTCCTGGTCAGCACCCTGACCCTCACCGGCGGATTGCAAGGCGCTGGCGAGACGCGAATCCCCATGTACATCGCCTTCATCGCCCAGATCGTGATCATGCTGGGCTGGGTCGAGATCTGGCACCAGCTTGACATGTTGACGCCGACGCTCGCTTGGGCCGCGCTTCTGGTTAGCCAGTTTTCCCGTTGGGCGATGACGCAAGTTGTGTTTATGCGGGGCCGCTGGATGAAGAGCCTCAAAGACCTGCACGGGGAGGCTGCCGAAACGTCCGAAGGCGAGCTGGATGGCGGCATCTAGCGCTGAGCCGGGGGCGGCGCGTCATACGCTCAACCCCCGGCGTCAACTGTATAAACTGGCGTCGGTTGGGAAGCGGCTAAAGACTGAGGCCGGTAGTACTCCTGAATGTGTTACGAACGTCGCTCAGGCTTCGCGATCCTCATACGTGAAGGCCGCGCGGAGGACGTCAAGGCTCTCCGGGATGGCTTCACGGGGATCCTGTTGGCCCTCGAATTCGAGAGAGATGAAACCACGGTAATCTTGCTCGCGCAATATGGAGGCCACGCGGTCAAAGTCCGTATCCAGCTCATACCACACGCCGCCGCCGTAATACGTCTTGGCCTGGACATGGACCGTGTAAGGCGCGATTTGCTCCAACTGCTCGTAGCGATTTTCCAAAAAATTGCCGGTATCCAAGGTGAACTGGAACCAGGGGGAATCAAGCGCCTCCTTAAGCCGCAACATTCCCTCGGCGGTACGGGCCAAACCCCAGTGATTTTCTAGCCCAAGGACGACGCCGCACCGTTCGGCCACCGGCAGGAGTTCCTCGAAACACGCGATGACCCATTCGAAGGCGTCCTCTTCATCGTAGCCCTCAATAGACGGCTCAATGCCCCTGTTAGCCATGAGTTCGCTAAAGCTCCCGCTGGTGCCCCACCGGCCCGTATTGACGCGGATGGTGGGGATGCCGAGGAGATAAGCGCGCTCAATGCTCTGAATAGCGCGGTCCACGCTTTCTTGGCGCTCGTCCTCATCGGGCCTCATGAAGCTTTGGTGCGTGGACATGCCGCACAACGGCAGCCCAAGTTCGAAGGCCTTGCGTTTGAGGTTGCGGAAGTAGGCGTCATCTGTCTGGTCAAGCTGGACTTCGAGTAACTCCACGCCGTCAAATCCCCAATCGCTGGCGTATTCCAGGCATTCCTCGATGGTGGGGGCGTCCTCTCCGTGCCAGCGCACGAAAGAATACGTGGAGACCGCAATGGGGTTGCTCTCGCGGTGACCGGACCGGCGCTGCCCGGACTCGACGGAATCTTCCGCGCCCGCGTTGGCCCCCACAAACAGGGCCCCGGCCGCGCCCGCGCTGCTGGTCAAAAAATTGCGGCGGTTCATGGTCATGTTATCCTCCTTATGTAGTTACGTTTAGCCTTATCCAGAAGCTAGACTACTTCAATTGATGCGCCGGGCTCAAATCTCGCGGGCTTTGTACGGCAACGAAGGGCGTTAGCCCCAAAAGGGCAATTCAACACCATATCCCATTTAAGACCACAAGAATTGTGAACGTTTTGTGTGGGTAGTAATACCAATAGCCGGTATGGACGTTGAGTCCGTGATACAAAAAAGAGGGGAGCAGGTGGTATAATTTTCTAATCAAGATGTTGCGTCCGATTCGTGAACGATGAGGGGAGAGGCTGCGCCAAGGTGGTGAGCCCCCATATTGAGTTGCTTCTTATGCGTACTGAATTTGCCAAACTTTTGAAGCGAATGCGCAAAAACCGGGTTGAATTTGACGAAAACCTGGTGCGTAAGGCGTATCGCGTGGCGAACGAGGCGCATCAAGGGCAAATGCGGCTGTCGGGGGACCCCTATATTATGCATTGCATCATGGTGGCGCGTGTTCTTGCGCAGCTTAACATGGACGAGACCACCGTGGCGGCGGGCCTCTTGCATGATGTAGTGGAAGACTCCACCATGACGGTGGAGGCGTTGAAGAAGGAATTCGGTCCGGAGATTGCCGCCCTGGTGGATGGCGTCACAAAAATTGGCGCGCTTCACATGCCGACCGAAGGCGTGTCGCAGGAAGAGAAGCAGGCGAATAACCTCCGCAAGATGCTGGTGGCGACGGCCAAGGATGTGCGGGTCATCCTCATCAAGTTGGCCGACCGGCTTCACAACATGCGGACCCTCGAATACCTTCCCCCAGAAAAAATCCAGAGTATTTCCAAGGAAACCAGGGATATTTACGTCCCGTTGGCCCATCGCTTGGGTATTGCTCGCTGGAAATGGGAACTCGAGGACCACGTTTTTCACCATCTCCATCCCGATGAGTATAAGAAGATGGCTTCGCTGGTGGCCATGAAGCGGCGCGAGCGGGAGGCGTGGCTCAAGGAAACCATTGCATTTCTTGAGGAGCGCTTGGCGGAGGCGGAAGTCGAAGCCCGGGTCATGGGCCGTCCGAAACATCTCTTCAGCATCTACCAAAAGATGGTGCAACAGGGCAAGGATTTTGATCAGGTCATGGACGTCTTGGCGATTCGTATCGTCACCCAGACCGTGGCGGCCTGTTACAACGCCCTGGGGGTCATTCACCACGTGTGGCCGCCGGTGCCGGGACGGTTCAAAGACTACATCGCCATGCCCAAGATCAACATGTATCAGTCCATTCACACGACGGTGATGCAGGCCAATGGCCAGCCCCTCGAAATTCAGATCCGCACCGAAGACATGGATCGCACCGCACGCGAGGGAATTGCGGCCCACTGGGATTACAAGGCCATGCGGCAACCCCGGGGCAATGACAAAAAGCTGGACACGCAGCTTCGGTGGTTGCGGCAGATGTACGAATGGATTCAAGACGCCGACGCGCCGGAGGAATTGCTGGACAGTGTGCGGCGGGAAGTGAGCATGTCGGATGTCTACGTGTTCACGCCCAAGGGCGAGGTGAAGGAGTTGAACGCGGGCGCGACGCCGCTTGATTTCGCCTACGCCGTCCACTCCGATGTGGGGCACCACTGCATCGGCGCGCGCGTAAACGGGCGTATGGTGCCGTTGCGGTATCACTTGCAGACGGGCGATGTCGTCGAAATCATGACCAGCCGGAACCAAACGCCGCACATGGACTGGCTGGAGATCGTGGTGACGGGCAGGGCCCGCACGCGCATCCGTCAGAAGCTGCGGGAATTGGGCGAACTCGACCCTCTGGAGACGGATCACTCCAAGACAAAAGGCAAGACAAAGAGCGAACAGCCCGCGCCAAAACCGCAAGCCCCTGCCCGCCCGCGCGTCCGGCATGTGGACGAAGCCACGCGGCACAAGCTGTTGCGCGTGGACGGCTTCAAGAACATCGGCGCGCAGTTCGCGAAATGCTGCGAACCCATGCCGGGTCACGCCATCATCGGCTACGCCACCAAGGGCGCGGGCGTGACCATTCATCGGGCCGATTGTAAGAACTTCGCCAAGACTGAACGGGATCCAGGCCGGATTATTGAAGCTTCGTGGGAGGGTGACACCATGTCCAGCATTGGCCTGCGGGTTATGTTGGGGCAGCGCCCCAATGTCCTCGCCGATATCACCAACGCGATGCGCCCCATGAATCTGAGCATTACCCACGCCAAGTATAGCCCCGGCGAGAACGGGGCCAACTTCTTTGACTTCGTGTTCGAGGCCCCCGACGCCGGCAGTGTCGAGCGGGTAGCGCGCACGCTGCGCACGGTGCCGGGCGTCAAGGAAGTGACGACAGTGCCCGCCGAACATCTTGTCCCAACAAAGAGCTGAGCTGGTCCGTCTCCATGGAACGTTTCAAACTGGTGTCTGAGTACCAACCGGCGGGTGACCAGCCCGAGGCCATTCGCCAGCTTGTTCGCGGACTCAACGAAGGCGATGACTGCCAAGTATTGCTCGGAGTGACCGGTTCCGGCAAGACGTTCACCGTCGCCAACGTGGTGGCGGAAGTGAACCGGCCCACGCTCGTCATGGCCCCCAACAAGATTCTCGCCGCCCAGCTTTACTCCGAGTTCAAGGAGCTGTTTCCCGAGAATGCGGTCGAATACTTCGTGAGTTACTACGATTACTATCAGCCCGAAGCCTACGTCCCCGCCAGCGACACGTATATCGAGAAGGAGTCCTCGATCAACGAAGAGATCGATAAGTTGCGCCACTCCGCTACACGGGCCCTGCTCAGCCGGCGGGACGTGATCGTTGTGGCGAGCGTCTCCTGTATATATGGCATTGGCTCCCCTGAACTCTATCAGCAACTGCGCGTGGAGCTGGCGCCTGGTGAAGACTATCCGCGCGATGATGTAATCGCTGGGCTTGTGGCCATGCAATACCAACGCAACGACATCGACTTCCACCGCGGAACCTTTCGTGTGCGGGGCGATACGGTGGATATCTTTCCCGCTTACGAAGCCGACTTGGCCGTGCGAGTGGAGTTCTTCGGCGATGAGATCGACGGGCTGTATGAGATTGATCCGCTCCGGGGCCAAGTCACCCGGCGGTTGCGGCGCGTGGCTATCTACCCCGGCAGCCATTACGCGACCACGGCGGAAGTTCAGAAGCGGGCCGTTGAAAGCATCAAACAAGAGTTGACCGAGCGGCTGGCGGAACTCGAAGCGGAAAGCCGCTTGCTGGAGAAGGAGCGCCTGCGCCAACGGACCGAGTTTGACCTTGAAATGCTTCAAGAGATCGGCTATTGCTCTGGCATCGAGAACTACTCCCGCCATCTCGACGGCCGCTTGCCGGGCGAACCGCCGTATACGCTCATTAACTATTTCCCGGACGATTATCTGCTGGTGATGGATGAGAGCCACATCAGCATTCCGCAAGTCAACGGCATGTACAAGGGCGACCGGTCACGCAAGGACAAGCTTATCGAGTACGGCTTTCGGCTCCCTTCCGCGCGGGACAATCGCCCACTGACTTTCGAAGAGTTCGAACGCCTCAAGAACCAGGTCATCTACGTGAGCGCCACCCCCGCTGATTACGAACTCGAAAAGAGCGAAGGCGTTATCGTCGAACAAGTGGTGCGGCCCACGGGGCTCGTCGACCCCGCGATTGAAGTGCGACCCGCCGCCAGCCAGGTGGATGACCTGCTCGACGAAGTCCGCCGCGTTACGGAACGGAACGAGCGCGTCCTCGTGACCACGCTCACCAAGCGCATGGCCGAGGACCTCACGGAATACATGGCCGACCTCAACATCCGCGTGCGCTACATGCACTCCGACGTGGAAACCCTCGAGCGCATCGAGCTAATCCGCGCCTTGCGCTCCGGCGAGTTCGAGGTCTTGGTGGGCATCAACCTGCTCCGGGAAGGACTCGACATCCCGGAGGTGGCCCTCGTGGCTATACTCGATGCCGATAAAGAGGGGTATCTGCGTTCGGAAACCAGCCTGATTCAAACCTGCGGCCGCGCTGCGCGCAATGTGCAAGGGCGCGTCATCATGTATGCCGACCAAGAGACTGGGTCCATGCGGCGGGCGATTGATGAGATGACGCGGCGCCGCGAAAAGCAGTTGGCTTACAACGAGGCCCATGGCATCACGCCCCGAACCATTCAGAAATCCATCTCCACTGTGTTGTCCAGCATCTACGAGCGCGATTACGTAACCGTCCCGAAGGCGGCCGAGGAAAGCGAGACGTACCTCCCCTCCGGCGACATCGAAAAAACCATCGAGGATCTCCGCAAACGCATGAAAAAGGCCGCGGACCAGATGGACTTTGAAAAGGCCGCCGAATACCGCGACCGGCTACGTGAACTGGAAAAGCAGCAAGTCGAGGCGGGGCTATGACGGGCGTGGGCGCAAACTGTGCGCAAAGGCGAGTGGAGACTGGTCCGGCTCGGGCAGCCCGGTGGCGAAGTTAGCCTTGAACTGGAGAACCTAGCCGAAGACGCGCTGGACTCAGAGATTTCCCAAGGCCAAATGCTTCAACCTCGGCTTGTCTAGCTCCGCATCCTGTAACTTGGTCACTATGTGTGGGCCTGACGACGCCGCATGAGCTTTTGAACCAAAGGCTCCCCTTGGTGTACTCTACGTAGTGTGTGGGAGGAGTCCCCTGTCTTGGGAACGCGGCCACCCCGCTAGGCGCTTATCCTTGGAAATCGATCCGCAAGAACAAATATAGATGGAGGATTGTGCAGTGCGTAGGGACGGTTTTACCTTGATTGAATTGCTGGTGGTGATCGCCATAATCGGTATTCTGGCGGCGATTTTATTACCGGCGCTGGCGCGCGCCCGGGAGACCGCCAGAATACCGATTATGGCGATCACCACCAGCAATTCAATCAAGGTAAAACCGTCCCTACGCACTGCACAAT
>JAWOFY010000287.1:0-11316 GCA_046497285.1 Candidatus Hydrogenedentota bacterium | reverse complement strand
CTGGCAGGTTTGCTGATGCTCTTGAAGCCATGAAGAACCGCGCCGGGGCCGTACCTGAAGCCTACGCGGAAATGGCCAAGGAATTTGACCAACAGAACCAGATGTTGGCCAACAACGTGCGCCTTGTTCTCGTCGCCGTGGGGTGTGGAGAGGATGGACACCCGCAAGTCATATTGACCGTCCCCCAATGTGGCGAGGATCTTGCCGTCCTGGGGCAGACGTTTTTCGGCAATGTTCAGGTTGGCCATGATCTTCACGCGCGAGACAATCGCCGCATGAAATCCGCGGATCGAAGGTGGCGTCGGAGCTTGGTGAAGTACCCCGTCAATGCGGAACCGCACCCGCAATGTGTCTTCAAACGGTTCGATATGAACGTCGGTGGCGTCGCTATCGATGGCCTCCACAATCAATTCATTCACGAATTTGATGATCGAGGCGTCCACCTGATCGTCGCCCAGGTTCGCGCCCGCCGCCGAAGCGTTCAGGTTCAAAACCGTCCCGTCGGCCTCGGAATCGCTGATGATCCGCTCCATCGTGTCGGCGCCTACGCCATAAAGCGTCTTCTTAGCCCGATCAATTTCCTCAGGCGTGGCCACCACAGCGTCAATCCGCCGCTTAAGGACCAAGCGGATATCGTCCAGGAGTTGCGCATTCAAGGGGTCATTGATGGCCACCACCAGGGTGCCATTACGCTCCTGGACGGGAACGAAGTTATAATGACTGGCGAAACGCGAGGGGACTTGATTGATTACTTCTTCCGGAATGTCTATTTTGGAGGGCGTCACAAACTGCAGCTCGCAAAAATCGGCCAAACTGCGGTATAAGGCTTCTTCCGTCGCGTAGCCCATCTGAACAAGCGCATCCAGCAACGTCACGCCGGACTTCTGCGCCTCGCTTCGCGCCCGGTTGAGGCGCTCCTCATCGACCACGTTGTCCCGAATTAATTGTTTTTCGAACGCTTTTACACTTGCCACTACCGATACTCCAAACGCTGAAAGTCGTTATATATCAACATCTTATCACAAACCCACCCACCCTGCAATGTGCGAGAAAGCTCTGTTGTTGTTCGTGTACAGCAAAAATGTTTGAGCGCTTTATTGGGCGCCGGTATCATACTGCAGCACTGCCAAGCTGGTGCGCGCCCGTTCCGCCAAGGCCTCCTCATCGCTCTGCGAAACGGTCAGCAATAGCTCGCGGGCCTTCTCCCTATCTCCGTTCTGTTTGAGGTGATGTTGACCCATTTCATAATCGACTTGGGCCTTCACAATAGGATGGTGGGCGTGCTCCCGCGCCGCGCTAAGCGCCGCCAGCATATCGCTATCGTTCTCGAACGCACCGGCGTTGCTCTCGCTAGCTAAGTGGGCCATGGCGCGCACGGCTTCTGACGCCACAAACGTGCCGGGGTAGCGCGCCACCACATTCTCCAACGTCTCAAAATCGCCGTCGGCGCTTTCGGTTGCAGCGTGTAGGGCATGGAGCGAGGCGTAATCGTTCTTGCGCGCTTCGGCCAGCATGTTCCAGCGGGTAACGACCGCAGCGAGCCGTTCCTCCGCTTCGAGCACATGCCGGTGATTCTGCACCACTTCGCTGTAAGATTCAAAGGCTGCCTCGTACCATTGAAGGTGGTCGTACGCCAAATCAGCGAGAATAAGCTTCGTTTCCGCGGCCGGGGGCTGCATGTTTTCGCTTTCCAGGGCCTCCTCGAGAATCTGATAAGCTCCGGCAAAATCGCGCGCCTGGAGACGCTGCTCCATTTGCATCCACACCGCCTCTTCTTCGTTTACCCCGCTGGCATAGGTTTCCTGCCTTTCAGGCGCGGCGCCGCCAAGCCCTACCGGCCCAGCGGTTTGCCATGCGAAGATTCCCACGGCCAACGCGCACAGAGCAGCGCTAACCACCAATCGCCATTCCCCCGCAGGCGAGGGCGCCCCCACCCTCTTTTCGCTGGGCGCGCTTTGCCGCTGCGTTTCGGAAAGACGGCTCTTGAGGACAGGAAGCAAATCCTCGCCCAACACGGGCCGGCTTGCCGGAACGTATTCCTTCAGCGCGGTCAATTCGGCTCGCCGCCCCCGGCAGCGAGCGCAGCGCGCCACATGCCCCTGTAACCAGCGCGCCTCCTGCTCGCTCAAGTCATCGTAAACAGAAGCCGCCAACAACCCCCGCGCTTTCAAACAGCGAAACATCAGTTCCCTCCTCAGCTTTCCCCGTCGCGCATGTCGTGCAAGGCCTTCTGCAGCTTACGCATGGCGCGAAACAGGTGGACCTTTACACTGCCTACGGTGCAGTTGAGACTTTCCGCAATATCGTTGAGCGGTAGCCCTTCGTAGTGCCTCATAACAAACACAGCGCGTTGGGTCGGAGACAACACCACCAGGGCCTCATCCACCCGCTCGGCGATTTCCTTGGCCCACACGGTCTTGGCGGTGTTCTCCTCCCCGCTTTCTTCGTTTTCGAGCGCGTATTCGTTAAGGGCCGATTCATCGAGCTCTTGATGACGTTTACGCTTGACCCGTCTCAAATGATCAATGGCTTGGTTGGAGGTGAGACGCAACATCCAAGGAAGAAACCCCCCTGTTGGCTGCCAGCTATCAATCTTCTGATACACTTTCAGCAGCGCTTCCTGCGTGACGTCCAGGGCGTCCTCCCGATTGGTGGTGATGCGGTAGGCAACTGCATACACTCGCCCCTGGTAACGCCGCACGATCTCGTCAAAGGCCGCGTTGTTCCCGCCTTTGAGCGCCAGCGCGAGGTCTTCATCACTCAACCTCCCCACGTCTGTCTGCTTTTCAGGATCCACTGGCAAAAACGCGCTCCCAAGGGAAAAGGTTTACAGTCCAGCGACTTGCAGAAGTCCCTTGATCGAGGACAAATCTTTCTGAAAATCGCTGCACAGTGCGTAAAATATTCTATATGGTAGTCTGTTTCGCCGAAAAGGCGAGTCTCTTATTCGCTTCTGCAAGTCGCTCAGTCCACAGCGCACCGGAGTCGGGCCAGTCCTCTCTGCCCCCGTTACACCGGCGGGAACATGGCTTCCGGCGCCATGCTCCGGCGTCGCATCGCGTGCGTCCATCCTAGCCCAAGCCTGTCGGCCTAGGCTAGGCGACAAACAAGTAATGTTTGCCCTCGCGATATCCATGAAAAGCAAGCCACTCTCGAATATCGGACCGGGCGCCGGGCGCGCCGACCGCTATGATGATGAACTGCTCGCCCGCCGGAGGGATTTCCTCTGGCGCAATGACCCGCGCCCCGTGGATGGACCGGCCGATCTTGCGCGGGTTGATATCGACTACGGCGCTTGGGCGGCGGTCTTCAGGCCACTCTTTCAGCCACGCCTTCCCCACTTCGCCAGCGCCCCATTGCAGAAACGGAAGGCCCCCCCTCAGATAGGTGTGGAAGAAGTGGCGCCGCTTCAGACATCGGAATTGATATGGGCTATACCGGTCATCCCGAATGGACAACCGGCCGGCGGTATCCCGCCACGAAAGCAAGGTTTCGGTTACCTTGCCCAACCCGTATCCGCGCCGCCACAGACGCATTACCAAATCGTAATCTTCGGGCCAGCCATAATCCACGTAGCCGCCCACATCGTCATAGGCCCGCCGCCGCATGAGAAAGGCTGGATGGGGGATGGGACATTCCACAAAGAGTTCCCGAATTATGGCGTCCTGCTCGCATAGGCTGTTGATCCAACGTTCGTATCGCTTCCTACCCTTGCCGACAGACGGACCAAACATGCGAACCCGGGCTCCACAGAGCCCCACGCCGGGATTTTCCTCCATGAACTTCATTTGACAGGTGATCCGTTGCGGGTCGGCGAGATCATCCGCATCCATTCGCGCGATAAAGGAACCCAGCGCGGCTTCGCACCCCGTCTGAAGCGCGGTCACGATACCTTGATGCGTCTGAGCCGCCACCCGCACGCGCCCATCCGTCCTCGCGTACGCTTGGGCCACCGCAAGCGAACCATCCGTAGATCCATCATCCACCACCACCACATCCAGGTTCCCCCACGTCTGACCCAGCACAGAGTCTAGGGCTTCTCCTAGCACGGGCAAAGCATCGTACACGGGCATGACAACGGAAACGAGAGGTTGATGAGGCATATTTTCCATTCACTGGAATAGCGGCGTGGCTTCCGCTGGTCGGGGCAAGGGCGGCATGGCCGAAGCCACAAGCGTTTGTGTGTGGCGTGCTTATACTTTCCCCACACAGCCTGCGGTGGCATGGCTACTAGCAAAAGCGCGGCGCGTGTCCACACGCACCGCGCTATTCTCAAGAAACCAATAGGTTGTGTGAAACGGCAGTTGCCTGGGCCTAGACCTTAGCTTTGCTCAGCCAGCGCTTCTTCAATGGTGGCGTTCCAGACCGGGATATCGTCAGGAACCCGCGATGTGATGATGTTGCCGTCTACCAACACGGGCTCGTCGGAATACTCGGCGCCCGCTTCCGCCAGTTCATCCGAGATGCCACCCACACACGTGGCTTGGACGCCATCCAGCACGCCCGCTGTCACTAACAGTTGCGGGCCATGACAGATGGCGGCCACCAGCTTACCCGTCTCGGTGAATTCGCGGGCAAAGTCAACCACGCTGTCATGCTGACGCAGCCACTCCGGCGAGCCCCCGCCGGGAATGATTAGAGCATCGAACTCATCGACCGACACATCCGCGACGCTCTGTTGAACCCGGACCTTAATGTCGCTGTTGTAGGCTTGATGCACCGTCGGCTCCACGCCAATCACCGTTACCTCGGCTCCGCGGTTGGCCAAGTAGGCCATCGGCATCAACGTCTCGGCATCGTGGAAGTCCTGGCCCACCAGCACCGCCACATGGTTGCCGCTTAGATCGGCGGCTTCCAGCTCCTCGCCCTGAGCCTGGGCCGGCAAAGCCGCTCCCAGCATTGCTACAAACGTTGCTACTGCTACTAATCGGGCTATGCTACTCATGGTCTTCATAACGCATATCTCCTTTTGCGTTCGGACTCGCCCCGCCACAGCGGTTCCTTATAGGCGGAGCCCTCGTCCATGGTCAGTTTCGCCCTCACGGAGCATACCGTGTCTCTCCTCTTTTAGCGTATAAGGAACAGCGCCTCATGTCAAGCCACGCGCCGTAGATTTGTCACTTTGGGCTATTGGCTCCAGCGCACACAGCAAGCTAGGCTCGGGGATGAAATTGCCGATGCGCGCGGCCAAGACGATCGGTGCTCACATGCGTGTAGATCTGGGTCACGCTGATATCGCTGTGGCCGAGCAACTCTTGCACCACGCGGAGATCCGCTTCTCCGTCCAACAAATGCGTAGCGAATGAATGGCGCAACACATGCGGCGAAACCTTGTGAGACAGGCCTGCTTCTCGCGCGTAATGCTTTACGATCTGCCACAACCGTCCGCGGCTAAGCCGTCCGCCTGTTCTGCTGGTGAACACCCAATCACGTGGCGGATTGAACGCCGGCCTCCACCCTAGCCATTCCCTTATGAAGGCATGCGCCCGCTTGCCCATGGGTACGATGCGGACCTTGCCTCCTTTCCCACGCACCCGCACGCAAGCTTCGTCTAACGAAAGATGCTTCAGGCGAAGCCCGCCCGCCTCGGAGATACGTAATCCGCATGAATAGACGAGTTCCAGAATGGCCGCGTCCCGCGCGCCGAGGGCGGTGGAGCGATCGGGAAGCGCAACCAGCCTGTCCACCTCGCCCTTGCTTAACGCGACGGGCAGCCGCCGGCTGATGCGGGGTGTGTCCAAGGCGGCCGTGGGGTCGTGTTCCACAAAGTTCTCGTTACGCAAAAAGCGATGGAAACATCGGATGGCGCTCAGATGCCGGGCCGTGGAGCGCGCCGACAACCCTTCCCGGCGTAAGGCGATAAGGTGGTCAAGGACGAGTTCCCGCGATACCGCGCCAAGGTTGTCCACGCCGCGTTCCTCGAGATCACGCAAGTACCGCCCAAGGTCCTCGGCATAGGCCGCCAGCGTCGCTTCCGCCAACCCCGATTCAAAAACCGTTCCCTCCAGAAAGCGGTCCAGATACGCGTGCAGCCCACCGGTCTGGGCCGAATCCCCGCTGCTGTCTTCAGAGGTTTCTTCGTGAGCCATGCGTTCTTCTTCCTCATCTCATGCAAAGTTGGCGCGCCTTGATAAAGTCTTGACGCCAGTATACAGGTTTCGCCGGCGAATTCTCCACGGCCGCCCGCCAATCCAGGCTCACCCTCTTTTGAGATTTGGGCTGGTTTGTGCTATAAGAACAGCTAGTGAGAGGCCGCTTGTTGGGAATGCCCCGGCGGTCAACGGGGTACGTAAATTTCAGTGGGGCGCCTTGGCGGGAGAGCCCGCCTACGAAGGAGACACTTCATGTGGCTTAATAGCACGTTGTCGAGAAGCACGCAATTCCTTGTAGCCATTGTTACGCTTTCGCTTTTGCTCATCGGGTGTCCGCAACAGCCCGAGCCGGAGGAGGTACAGGTTCCTTTGCTGGTTAATCAGGACCGTGCGTCAGCGGAGAACGCTATTGAGAATGCCGGCCTTGTTGTCGGAACGGTCGAGGAATGGCCCAGCGGGAAGGTTGCGGCTGGCGATATCCTGGAACAAGACCCTTCGTTCGGCACGATGGTTGAACGAGGAACCGCCGTGGATATTGTCGTGGCGATAGAGCCCGACGCCCGTATTGCGAGCATCGACAGATTACAGCAGATCGGGACCGAAGACTATCCCCTCGATGGCTTCTATGTCCTTGCAGACGACATTGACGCCACGGCCACCGCGAACTGGGACAATGGTTTGGGCTTCGACCCCATCCGAATGTTCGAGGGCGTGTTGGATGGCCAAGGATATGTTATCACAGGGCTGACCATCGAGCGGACAGCCGGAAACGAGGTTGGGCTCTTTAGCGTGCTCGGCGAAGACGGCGTCATTAAGAATGTGGGACTGGAAGACTGCGCCGTGACAGGCCAGCGGTCCGTGGGCGGATTGGCGGGTTTAAATCTAGGCTCAATAGAAGGAAGTTTCGCCAACGGCGCCGTCGCAGGGGTGCAGTTCATCGGCGGCCTCGTGGGTTCGAACGACGGGCTGATTGAGGAAAGCTCCGCTCGGGCCGTGGTGGAAGGAGGAAGCGGCGCTGGCGGTCTCGTGGGCGATCAGGTGGAAGGAACTATATCGGAAAGCTATGCCTTGGGGGCCGTCACCGGCGAGCTCCAAGTAGGCGGTTTGGTTGGTTGGAATACGCAGGGCTCCATATCGAACACCTACGCCACCGGCGCGGTTACCGGCGAATCCCAAGTGGGCGGTTTGCTGGGCCGGAATGAAGGCGGCGCGGTATCGAAGAGTTACGCCACCGGCGCCGTCGAGGGAGAATCCCAAATCGGTGGATTGGTTGGAACAGACGTGGGCGGCGAAGTCGAGGTCAGCTTCTGGAACACTCGGACCACAGACCAGAACTATTCAGCCGGCGGGCAAGAACGCACAACAGGTGAGATGGTGCGCCGCGCCACCTATACCGAAGCGGAGCCCGCTTGGGACTTTACCAACGTATGGGACATTGAACAAGGTGAGAGTTACCCCTACCTTCGAAATGCAGAAGGAGGCGGGGTTCTCGTGCCCGATGTGATTGGCTTAGCCCAGGACGAAGCAGAAGAGGCCATAGAGGCCGCCGGTCTCCGCGTCGGCGAGATAACACAGGAATTCGACGAGGATATCGCCGAGGGCGAGGTGATTGAGCAAGACCCGGACCCGGACGACGAAGTCATGCTCCCCGCTGATGTGGATATTGTGGTTTCCTTGGGGCCCGACCCCGACGCCGAGTAATCAAACCCTTCAATGAACGTGAGGCCGCGGCCCATCTACTGGTCCGCGGCCTCACTTGTATACTTACCAACCTAAACGGTTGTTATTAATCAGGTAATTCGAGGCATAATTGGCCCGCTTTCCTCCAACAATGGAGGAGTGGGAGCAGCAGGCGCGTTTTATGCATCGAATTAGCCATGGAAAACGGAAGGATCCTCAAGAGAGACGCACTGAGCGCCTGCCCCTTCAAATCCTTTCTGCCTATTCCTACCACACATACCAACCGGTGTGCAACCTCATGTCTCCAAACACAGCGCCAAAACGTCTTTCTCGCACTCAGCTCTTGAGTCCAGGGAGGGCTGCAATCGAACTCCCTGCGTTCACAAAGGGCCGGTATTGCGGCACGGTTACACCAACGCTTACAAAAAGAGGAAGGGTTTCTGGCTTCCCCTTACGTGCTAGTCCTTTTTTTGCTCCGGGTCCCTAATAGGGGTCTGGTTCGCCCATGTCATGTTCGAGTTGCGACACCACCACCGTGCCGACGGCGTCGCCGTTGATATTCACGAGGGTCCGGCACATATCTAGAAAACGGTCCACGCCGATGACAATGCCAATGCCTTCCAACGGCAGGCCCACCGAAGCCAGCACGATACTCATCAATCCCACGCTCGCTCCGGGGATGCCGGCTGTGCCAATGCTCACCACCACGGCGGTGAGGAACACGAGAAACTGCTCGGGAAGGGTAAGCCCTACGGCATACACTTGGGCTATGAAGAGCACGGCGACCGCCTGGTAGAGGGCGGTGCCATCCATATTAATCGTGGCGCCCAAGGGCAGCATGAAACTGCTGATCTTCTTGCTCGACCCGACTCGCCGCGTGGCGCAATCCATCGTGACAGGGAGGGTGGCCGAGCTGCTCGAGCTGCTGAAGGCCAACTGGATGGCGGGCGCCATGCCCCGCAAGAACCGCTTCGGCGAGATCCCGCCCAACAGGGGCAGTACGATGAACACCAGCACCACGAAATGGAGGGCCAAGGCGGCAATCACCGTAAAGACATACAACGCCAGCATAGGAATGTATTCGAGGCCCATGGTGGCGATGACGTTGCCCATGAGCGCAAACACGCCTATGGGAGCCAAGTACATGATCCACAGGACGATCTGGATGATAGCCTTGTCCACCGCTTGGAAGAATCGCAGGGCGGGCTCGGTCTCGTTTGGAATCGCCGCTAACACGGCCCCAAAAAGCAAGGCGGAAAAGATAATTGGAATGATGGGAACCGCGCTGATATTCACATTTGGTATGATTTCGGGCAACACCCGGTCTTGGATCCGCGAGCCTAGGGTCGGCTCCCGCTCTTCCTCGGCTTCTTCCACCGAGGCAATCTGTTCTTCCAAGTGTTCCTGTCCCACGCCTGGCCGGATAAGATTCACACAGAGCAATCCGATCAACACCGCCAAGGCCGTGGTGCAACAGTAATAACCCAGGGTCTTCGCGCCAAGCCCTCCCAAACGCCGGACATCGCCAATGTTGGCCACGCCGGAGACAATGGAAGCGAAGATGAGCGGCACAACCACCATGGTCAAGAGCTGAATGAACAGCGTCCCGAAGATGCCGAAATAATCGGTGACGAGGACCTCGCGATCCAGGGCCGTGAGCCCCCACCCTGCGAGAACGCCCAACAGCATCCCCCAGAAGATCTGCATGGGCCGGTTAAAGTAGTGAGGCAATAGATAGACAAACAGAACGAAAACGGCCAAGAATAGCAGGGAGTGGCCCAGACCCGATAGTAAAGGCGGCAAACCTTCTTCCGGCCACACAGAACCAAAGCCCAAAAACAACGCCAGCGCGAGAAAAGCCAAAAAGGGGCCTATGCGGATATTCATGGGTCTCCTTTAGCGGGTCGCTTCAGCCGTAATGCGAAACAAAGGTCATTATTCCCTTTGTAGGCTGTACTCAGTCAAAGATGGATGGACCGCCTCCGAGGCGGCTAAACCTAGCACAGCTTGTACCCCTGGGGCAACTTGAATAGACTCCGTGAAGAACCGCGAATAGGGGTTGTCGCCTGTATGGATCGGCTCCAGAGGCCGCCCGTATGTGGCGGTTCCGGGCGCAAGATAACAAGATAACGGGCTACAGAGGCGCCTCGAACGCCCCCGCAGCCCGTACTCATTGCTCCAAAGCACTGAATCGAGTAGGGGGAGGGGTTGCCCTTCTCCCTACTCGATTCCCTTTTGCAAGGCTGACGAATGTAGACGCAGCCCATGCTGGGCCGCGCTCCCCCCGGCGCCCGGTCAGCGGCGTTCGTCCTCATCCTCTTTCATGAGTTGTTCGATCGTGAAGTCGCTCAGCGCCCCCTCCGGAAAGTCGTCGATGTCCTCCCGCGTGATTTGATGAACGCGCAGCTCCCCGGCGGCGCGCTTTATCTGGTTGTCCCGAATCTGGCGGGCTTGTTCCAGGGCCCGTTCAGCCTCATTCACGAGGGAATTGAACATGCGCAATGCATCGGCGCCTACTTCAGGCCGCAACGTGTCCTGATGCGCTTCCTGAAGGGCCGGGTCCTCGAGAAAGGCCTCGATCTCCGCCCGAATGCTCTCGGCCTCCGCCCGCATGAGCCGCAGGACGGCGAGCTTCCTTTCCGAGCCGATATGCGCCACGGCCCGCCGAGCCTCCTCGTCATCCGGATACCGTTCCTCGAGGTCATTGTAATACGCCTGCGCGAGGCGATCGGCGAGCTTTGCCAAGGCCTGTCCATACCGATAGGCCAAGCTCAGCACATCCTCGTCATACAGTGAACGATCGGCATAGACCCCAAAATAGATGTGATGCAACACATCGAGCTTTTCAGCGCAGGTCAACGTATGCGGAGGCCACTCCAGCGTATCTTGCGCGTGGGAAGGAACGGGGGTATAACAAGCCGGACAATGCGGCGACCCCGCGAACCGGTTCGCAATATCGTACCGCACGTTGAGGTTCAGCGGATGATCGGGAAATTCACCCAGCCATTCCATCGCCTTCTGGAAGTATAGCGGCGTGTCTTTTACAAGAAAGAGGCGCTTCGCCTCGGCCCACTCCCTGAGGTCAGGGTGTAGTTCCTCCCGCGCCAGCAAGTCATCGCAGAGTTCGATGGCCTGCTCCTGCTTAAGGGGCTCCTCCTCTACGTGCGCGCGCCGGCTGCCGTGTCCGGTCGGCCGGTATTCTACGTCGAAAATCTTGCCAAGGCTCAGGGTGTAAAAGATCGTTCTCTCCTCCTCGGTGATGGCGCCCTCTTGTTGCAGGCGAGATATATTGGGCTCTATATCCATCAGCGCTCCGCTATTGAAACTCAGGCTCCCCGCTCTGCTGTCCGCCGCCAAACAAAGCGCCACGACAGCCGCGATGACGCCGGCCCCTATCTTCGTTTTTCTGTTCAATCCGTTCCCGCGCATGGCCCTGTCCTCCTTTTCGTTTGTCATCGGTTCTCAACCTTGCTGCGTATCCCAATCCTTGGCTTACCAAGGAAGCAGGCGTCGCAGGAGTGATCCCTTGCGCGCGTATTCCCTA
>JAWOFY010000194.1:0-5585 GCA_046497285.1 Candidatus Hydrogenedentota bacterium | reverse complement strand
GTGACCTGAAAGAACTCGTCCGCCCTGTCTTCCGCCGGTTCACACGAAACTTGGGCGGCCAGGGAAAAGGAGTATTCATGCGTCGTAGGACATTCCTGTTGGGGGCCTCCGGTATTCCCGCCGCCTTGACCATCGGGGGACGCGCGGTTCGGGCCGGGGCCCCCGAGGTTGAAGGGCGTCGCGCTGGCGATACATACAGGGAGCCCGAACGGGAGCTCCCTGTGCGTGACATGGTAGACGTGGTGGTGTGCGGTTCTGGGCCTGCGGGGATATGCGCGGCCGTCGCGGCGGCGCGGGCCGGGGCAAGTGTCCGTGTCATCGAAAACAATGGATGCTTGGGCGGTATCTGGACCTCGGGATTATTGAGCTGGATATATCCCGTGGATAACAAGCCCGTTCAGGAACTGCGGGCGCGGCTTGAAGGCATGGGGTGGGCGTATGAGTATCCCCGCAACCTTGCGTACCATCCCGAGGCCATGAAGGTCGCCTTGGAAGACATGTGCCGCGAGGAAGGCATCGCCGTTCGGTTGCATTCGCGCATCACCGCCGCTGTGAAGGACGAGGACGAGCGGGTCCGCATGGTGGTTACGGAATCAAAGTCCGGCCGGGAAGCCTGGCCCGCCAAGCTGTTCATTGACTGCACGGGGGATGGCGATGTCGCTGCTGTGGCGGGATGTCATTATGAATTGGGAGATCCCGAGGAGGGCAGGACGCAGCCGTGGAGCATGCTGGCGATTGTCACCGGGATTGATGCCGGCGAAGTGAGGCCCTACGTGCGGGAATTGGGCGAGGAAATCGGCGAGCGTCCCGTCCAGAATCTGCTGGACGCGATAGAAGAAGGCGGCGTGTCGCCTTCGTACCGCGGTCCGCGCCTGTTCTATCTGCGGGACGATATGTTCATGCTGATGGCGAACCAAGAGTACGGGGGCTTGGTAACGGATGCCGACGAGATCACTCAGGGAACCCTGCAAGGCCGGCGCGAGGTGTGGGACATTGTAAAGGCGTTGCGAAGCCTCGGGCATCCCTGGGAAAACTTGCGGCTCGCCGCGACCGCCGAACACATTGGCATACGCGAAGGCCGGCGTATCCGCGGGCGCTATACGGTTACCAGAGAAGATCTCGAGAACGGGACGCGGCATGACGACGCCGTGTGTGAGGCGCGTCATGGAGTGAACGTGCACAATCTGTGGCCTCCCGATGATCGGGAAGGCCGCCCCGCCTACCGGGTCTCCGTCGATGCGTATGACATCCCATTCCGTGCGCTCATCGCCGCGGATGTGGATGGCTTGCTGATGGCGGGGCGTTGCATCAGCGGCGACTTCTATGCTCACGGCAGCTATCGCATCACGGGTTATGCCGCCCAGCTTGGCCAGGCGGCGGGCGTTGGGGCTGCGTTGGCCGCGGCGAACGATGGGCTTCCGCAGGCATTGGAATGGCCTGACATTGAAGCGGCTCTTCAAAGCGTGCAGAAGCGCGATTAACGCTCGGCACACAACCGGAGTAACTCGAACGCGTACCCATGGGGCATGAAGGGGATCGAGGTAGGATGTGTGCCGCGTGGTGAAGCGGGAAGGGCGATCTTGGAGCCGTCGAATTTGGGGAATCCGTTTCGAATGGCGCCTCTCCGGAAGGACTCTTCAGCGCAGTTCGCGGCGCGCGCCGATAACGTTATTTGAACAACGCTTCCGTCTTTTGTATAGTCCCGTATCGATGCATGATCCGTACGTATGATCCGCGCGTATCCACGTTACTTCCGAACAAGGCAGGGGTGGCCTTACCTACGTTTGTTAAGCAGCAGCGATGGGGGCGCCCGCGCTTAATCCACAGTTAGTCATCACGGGTGGGGAAACATCACAAGGAGATTCCGAACATGGCGAAAAAGAGGGTCTATTTCTTTGGCGGAGGGAAAGCCGAAGGCCGGGGAAACATGCGCGAGTTGTTGGGCGGCAAGGGAGCGAATCTCGCCGAGATGGCGAATATCGGCGTTCCCGTGCCGGCCGGTTTCACAATTACGACCGAGATGTGCACGGAATATTACGAGAGCGGCGGCACGCTTTCGAAGCCGTTGATGGAGGAGATCGAAAAGGCGCTGCGCAAAGTCGAGCGCACGATGAAGAAGAAGTTTGGCGATCCCAAGAATCCGTTGCTGGTTTCGGTTCGCTCCGGCGCGCGGATGTCGATGCCGGGCATGATGGAGACCGTGCTCAACGTGGGATTGTCGCCCGACACCTTGCCGGGCCTCATCGATAAGACCGGCGATGAGCGCTTTGCCTACGACGCCTACCGCCGGTTGATCACCATGTACGCTGACGTCGTCATGGAGAAGGCGCAGGGAATCGAGTTGCCCGAGGGCGAGACGGTTCGCGAGAAACTAGAGCACGCGATGGAGGCGATGAAGAGGCGCAAGGGCGTGACGGAGGACGTGGACCTCGACGCGGACGACCTCAACAAGCTTTGTGACGAGTACAAGGACATTGTTCAGGAGACGTTGGGCGAATCGTTCCCCGATGATCCCATGGAGCAGCTCACGGGCGCCATTCGCGCGGTGTTCCAATCCTGGTTCGGCAAGCGCGCTGTACATTACCGCCGCATCGAAGGCATCCCCGAGGAATGGGGGACGGCGGTCAACGTGCAAGCCATGGTCTTTGGGAACATGGGCAACAACTCGGCCACGGGGGTGGCGTTTACGCGTAATCCGGCCACGGGCGAGGATCAATTTTACGGCGAATGGCTGGTCAACGCCCAAGGCGAGGATGTAGTCGCGGGCATCCGGACGCCTTATCCGTTGAACAAGCCTAGTCAGTCCGAGAATAACAAACATCTTCCCACCCTGCATCAGTCCATGCCGGATGTTTACAAAGAGCTTGAGGAAGTCCGGAATAAGCTGGAAAAGCATTACCAGGATATGCAGGACGTTGAGTTCACCATTGAAGAGGGCAAGTTGTGGATGTTGCAAACCCGGGCCGGCAAGCGCACCGGGGTGGCCGCCATCCGCATGGCCGTCGAGATGTGTGAGAAGAAACTCATCGATCAGAACACGGCGATTAAGCGGGTGAAACCTTCCCAACTCGACGAGCTCCTTCATCCCATGTTGGACCCTGACGCCGAAGAGAAAGCCCAGGAATTGGCCTACGGCTTGCCCGCCGGACCTGGCGGCGGCGTGGGGCAGGCCGTGTTCACCGCCGACGACGCGGCGGAATGGGCCAAGCAAGGTCGGTCGGTCGTGCTTGTGCGTAACGAGACGTCGCCCGAGGATGTGCACGGCATGCATGTAGCCGAAGCCATCGTCACCGCCAAAGGCGGCATGACCAGCCACGCCGCCCTTGTGGCGCGTGGTTGGGGCAAATGCTGCGTGGTGGGTGCGGCGGCCCTGGAGATTGACGCCCGGGATAAAGAACTGCGTGTCGACGGTCACGTCATTAGAGAGGGGGACTGGCTATCCGTCAACGGCACCCGCGGCCGGATCTATGCGGACAAGGTGGGCGTGCTTCCGGCGGATCCCGCCCGGAACCGGTATTACAAGAAGCTCATGAAATGGGTGGATGATACCCGCCAAATCAACGTTCGCACCAATGCGGAGACGCACGAGGACGCGGAACAGGCCCTCGCCTTTAACGCGGAGGGCATCGGTCTGGCTCGCACGGAGCACATGTTCTTCCAGCCCGAGCGGATTGTCCACGTTCGGGAGATGATCCTGGCCGATGACGAGAAGACGCGGCGGGACGCGCTCATGAAGCTGCTTCCCTATCAGAAGGAAGACTTCAAGGAAATCTTCCGCGCGATGAAAAACAAACCGGTCACGATTCGCCTGCTCGATCCGCCGCTTCACGAGTTCCTCACGTTGGACGATAAGCAGGTCCAAGGCTTGGCCGAGCAAATTAACGTGCCCGCCGAGAAGATTAAGGCGCGGATGGCTCAACTTCATGAGCTGAACCCCATGCTGGGTCACCGCGGTTGCCGCCTGGGCATCGCGTATCCCGAGATCACTGAGATGCAGGTGCGGGCGATTCTGGAAGCGACGGCGGAATTGACCAAGGATCGCGTGCGAGTCTATCCCGAGATCATGATTCCGTTGGTGGGACACGAGAACGAGTTCAACAATCAAGAGCAACTCGTTCGCGACTTGGCCAATGACGTAGCCAAGCAATACAACGCCAAACTGAATTACATGGTCGGCACCATGATCGAGGTGCCCCGGGCGTGTCTCGTCGCCGACAAGATCGCCGAGCGCGCCGAGTTCTTCAGCTTCGGCACGAATGATCTGACGCAGATGGGCTTTGGCTTCTCTCGCGACGATATCGGCGGATTCCTGCCCTACTACATCGATCAGAAGATCCTGCCGGACGATCCCTTCCAGAGTCTGGACCAAGAAGGGATTGGGCAGCTGGTTCGAACCGCGGTTGAAAAAGGCCGCGCCACGAAACCCGAACTCAAGCTGGGCATCTGCGGCGAGCACGGCGGCGATCCCGACTCCGTTATCTTCTGTCACAATGTCGGGCTGGACTACGTGAGCTGTAGTCCCTTCCGCGTGCCCATCGCCCGGTTGGCGGCGGCTCACGCGGCGCTTGACAATCCGCGGAAGACGAGCGGTCAAGCCAAGAGCAGTGCGGCCACGACCAAGCCCGCGAGCAAGAGCAAGACTTCGACGAAGAAGAAGAGCGCCGCGAAGAAGAAGTAACGCGCGTTAGCGCAATTACCATATCACGCCAAAGAAGGCCTCCGGAGGACAATCAGCCTGCGGAGGCCTTTTCTTGGCGGCGGCGCCTAGAGGGCGCGTCTTCAGGCCATTAGCCGTCCGATCATCCAAGCTCCAGGGGAGGAACGGAAGGCTCCGTATCGCTGGGTATTCGGAGCGGCGGTAGCCCTGAAAGCGGAGCACATGATAGCGTTCTCCCATGATCGTGGCGGGATACCCATTGCCCTTAGCGCAAAACGAAATGCCTCGATGTTACATGGCTTTCTATGCGTTCAATATGGAGGGAGATACGGCGCGAGACCTCTTTTTTAAGTTACCATGGCGCGTTTTGATAGGCTGTCCTGGGCTTACCGCGTAGAAGATACTGAAACCAAACGGAGTTTGGCCCCATGACGATTCAAGTAAAAGAGACCTCTTTGCACGTTGTGAACATGTGGACACGCATGCCATTCAAATACGGCATTGTCACCTTGACGGCGTTGCCCCATCTCTTCGTCCGCGTGACGGCTGATGTGAACGGCCGCCTTGTGGAGGGACTGGCCGCGGACGGACTCGCCCCTAAGTGGTTCACTAAGGATCCAGATAAGACCATTGAGAACGAATTAGCAGAGATGATGGCGGTAATTCAGGCGGCGTGTTCGCACGCGCATCGCGTGGGCGCCGCTGAAAGCGTCTTTGATTGGTGGCTGCAACTTTACCATGCCCAGAAAGACTGGGGGAATCAACGCGGCTATTCCGCCTTACTTTGGAATTTTGGCGCGTCCCTCTTGGAACGCGCCGCCCTTCACGCCTTTTGCCGAGCCTCTGAGATGACCTTTGCCCAAACAGTGCGGGACAACACCTTGGGCATGCGCCTAGACGACGTCCATGGCGAGTTGGCGGGCTCAAC
>JAWOFY010000452.1:0-12469 GCA_046497285.1 Candidatus Hydrogenedentota bacterium | reverse complement strand
GAAGGGGTCGCGCCGGACTTCGCCCACGGCGCCGGCTGCCGCGGCGGTCTTCTCGGAACCCATGGTGGCGGCTCTGTAGACGCCGTGGGTCCAGTTGAAGCTTTGCGCCACC
The DNA here is from genome assembly GCA_046497285.1 of Candidatus Hydrogenedentota bacterium. Lineage (GTDB taxonomy): Bacteria > Hydrogenedentota > Hydrogenedentia > Hydrogenedentales > SLHB01 > SKRY01. The sequence continues at coordinate 12,357 of JAWOFY010000452.1, read as the reverse complement.
AAGGGCACAGCTTGACTGCGCCGTCCGCCAAAGATAAACGCGCTGATCGGTACGCCCTTGGGATTTTCCCATTCGGGATCAATGCAAGGACACTGGCGCGCCGGCGCGGTGAAACGGGCGTTGGGATGGGCGGCGTTGCGGCCGCAATCCGGGGTCCACTCCTGGCCTTTCCAGTCGATCAGCTTTGGCGGCGGCTCCTTGGTCATGCCTTCCCACCAAACGTCCCCATCGGGCGTAAGCGCCACATTGGTGAAAATGCAATTCTCTTTGAGCGAGTCCATGGCCATCGGGTTCGAGTCATACGACGTGCCAGGGGCCACCCCAAAGAAACCGGTCTCGGGATTGATGGCGCGCAGCTCGCCGTTCTCGGTGGGCTTGAGCCAAGCGATGTCGTCGCCCACCGTGGTGATCTTCCACCCTTCGTACGCCTTGGGCGGAACGAGCATCGCGAAATTGGTCTTCCCGCAAGCACTGGGGAAAGCCGCCGCGACGTAGGTCTTTTCGCCTTCGGGCGACTCCGCGCCAAGGATGAGCATGTGCTCGGCCATCCAGCCTTCGTCCCGCGCCATCGTTGAGGCGATGCGCAAGGCAAAACACTTCTTGCCAAGCAAGGCGTTGCCGCCGTAGCCGCTGCCAAAGGACCAGATCGCGCGTTCCTCGGGAAAATGCACGATGTACTTGTGCTTGTCGTTGCAGGGCCAGGGCACATCCTTTTCACCGGGGGCAAGCGGCGCGCCCACACTGTGGATGCACGGGACAAACTCGCCATCGGTCCCCAGCACCTCGTAGATTCGCTTTTCAACGCGGGTCATGATGCCCATGTTCGCGACCACATAGGGCGAGTCCGTCAGCTCGATCCCGATATGCGAGATGGGGGACCCGATCGGCCCCATGCTGAAGGGGATGACATACATGGTCCGGCCGCGCATGCAGCCATCAAAGAGCCCTTTAAGGGTGGCCTTCATCTCATCGGGATCGGTCCAGTTATTGGTGGGGCCCGCATCGGCCTTGTTGCGGCTGCAAATGAACGTGCGGTCTTCAACACGGGCCACGTCGGCGGGATTGGACCGGCACAGATAACTGTTGGGACGTTTCTCGGGGTTCAAGCGGATGAACGTGCCTTGCTGAACCATCTGCTCGCAAAGCTGGTCGTACTCTTCTTGCGACCCATCACACCAATGCACGGCGTCGGGTTTGGCCAGATTCGCCATGTGTTGGACCCAGTCCCGAAGCTTCTGATTCTTTACGTGGTCGGGAAACTGGAGCGAAGTCTGTTGAGTTTGCATACTGTTGTCTTCCTTTCTCTGTTGAAATTGTCACCCCTTGTCGGAGGCGCGACCGCCCCCAGACCGGCCCCCCATCCCTCGTCTCGAGGGAGGATACTGCTGTTGGATAAGAACCGCGCTTTTCATGTTTTGGGCGCGGACTCGTGGCCCTATTGGAACACGTCTAAATCAAGCACAAGAAGGATAAGATTAAGACAGCCGTTCCCCTTCGGCTTACCTGGTGCGCACACTTGCCCTGCGCAGAAGTGCCCAAGCTTCCGCGTTGCTCTTATAGGCGGGAGATATACACTTCCCCACTGTCACCATATTCTGTGTTGGATTCTCCAGACGAATGAAGAGACCGGATAAGGGCGAAGGATCCCCCTGGTTTGGGATGGTAGGATAAGAACCTGCTGCGAACGTCTTTTTTTCTAGCTCGGCGATTATTGCATTAGTAGAGGCGCCATGTCAAGTTTTCCTCCCTCCTTTTGTTGTCGAATGGGACCGTGGAGCGGCGAGAGTTGCCGCACGCAGCTGCTGAAAGATTTGGCAGACACACGTATAGCGGCCTCCACTTGCGCGATGGGAGCATGAAGCTGGGAAAAGACGGATTCCATAACGGCTTTTCACGGCGAAAAGACACTTTTGTACTATTGCGATCGGACATAAGGGAAGTGGGTTGCTAAGACGTTGGCCGTTTTAACAGACTGATGTGCAAAGGATTGAGTAGCCACGTCGCGTACGTGGCTGAGCCGCAGCGGGCGCTGGCTACCCGCTACCCGAGTCCGTGATGACTGTTTTCCTTGACCACTTGTTCATTATCGTGGATCGGGAACTCTTCAGGGTAGCGGATGAAACGCACGTGGCCATCCATATAGAGGACATTGCTTCCGCCCGGGGTGTGGTTGAAGATGGAGGCTCCCGCAATATTGTCGCCAAATTCGTCCGTGCCGAACGTGTCCCACATCACGGGAACGGCGCTTTCGGACTGAGCGCCTGCCGCGGGGTTATTGATGTCCGTGATGAGAAACCGCTCAACGCCTTCCCGAAGCCGCAGCACCGTCGCTCCGCCAGCCGCGCCCATGGCTTCCTCGTGGGGCGTTGGCACCCACGGGGGCCAATTGCCAGCGTTGATGTTCAGGTCCTCGGTGTAAGCTTTCCAATGGACCTGCCCTACCCCCCGGATATCCACTGAACCCCGTATGGGATTTACCGAGGTCGCGCCCCATACGCCAAAGAACTCGGCGGGATCCGTGGCGAGATAACCCAAATACCGGTAGGAACGGCCCAACGCCCCGCTAAGATAGTAGTCGTGCGAGACAAAATCGTCCACATCGAGGGCGGCCGCCGCCCAATCCTCGAAATTCCCGCCGTCAGCTGGAACCCGATCCAACACACTGATCCACCCTGGGTCGCCGCCGGAATCGGACGGGCATTGGGCGACGTCCAAGTCCGTCAAGTAATCGGGGTAGATCGAATTCGCCCAAGGCGAACTCCACAGCGGGCTCGATCGGTCATCCTCTCGCACGCTACTGTAGGGCGCCATGGGCGGGTAGGCCTGGCCTTCGCTCTCGTTCGCGTACATCCGGAAGACCAGCCCGAACTGTTTGAGGTTGCTCTGGCAACTGGCGCGCCGCGCCGCCTCCCGCGCGCGGGCCAAGGCGGGCAATAGAATCGCCGCAAGCACGCCGATGATGGCGATCACCACCAGCAATTCAATCAATGTAAACCCTCGATGTTTCATGGCGAACGTCCTATCCTCATTCTAGTGATTGCGCAAACCGGCAGGCTTGCGAGCACCGTTGGCTTCGCGTATTTGAAGTGAGACGCTCCGTCCGGCACTATAAAGGCCCTGTCTGAGCGGAAATGTCAAACGAGCTGGACCCTTTAGCGTGGGCATCTATACAAGATAGCGAGAAGGAGATAATGGCATGGTGAGGCTAATAGCCTGTTTTCATATAACAACAGCGGCGCTGCTAACGGGTATTCCCGTTTTGGAAACGGATGCGCTCGAGCCCGCGCGGTTGCGCGTCGAGTACTTGGAAAATCCCTTGGGCATCGATGAAACGCAACCGCGTCTCGATTGGGTGGTGGACTCGAACGAGCGGGGAGAATATCAAACCGCGTACCGGGTGCTGGCGGCTACGGCGCCGGACAAGCTTGAGCCCGGCGAAGCCGATCTGTGGGACAGCCAGAAGGTGGAGTCAGACCAGACCCGGCGCATCGTGTATACGGGCAAGCCGTTGGACTCCCGCCAGCAGGTCTACTGGACCGTGCGGGTCTGGGACGCCGAGGGCGAACCATCGGATTGGGCCGAACCTGCCCATTGGTCGATGGGCTTACTGGACGACTGCGATTGGAAGGCCGAATGGATCGGTTTTCGGGATGAGCGCGCGATCGAGGCTACGCCCGATCACCGCGTGTTGCCGTCGCCCCGTTATTACCGGCGGGACTTTGAAACGGACAGCCCTATTGAGCGCGCCACCGTGTACGCCACGGCTCTCGGTAACTACGACCTGCACATCAATGGCGAACGCGTGAGCGAGAACCGGTTCATGCCGGGCTGGACGGACTACCACAAGCGGGTCTATTACAACACCTTCGAGGTCACGGAACTCGTGGAAGAAGGAGACAATGCGATCGGGGCGATCCTCGCCGATGGCTGGTACGCGGGATATCTCGGCTTTGCTCCGTTGGTGAACTATGGGCCCAACCAGAGCGGACGCTACTTTTACGGCAAAACGCCTTCCCTGAAGATTCAGCTCGAAATCGAGTACGCTGACGGGTCCAGGGACATCGTGGCCACGGAGCCTGGCTGGCAAGTGGGGACGGGCGCCTACAAGGCCGCGGATCACCTTATGGGAGAACGCTACGATGCCCGGCTGGAGCCCGACGGCTGGGCCGAGCCCGGTTTTGACGCCAGCGATTGGGAAGAGGCGGTTCACGCCAGCGAAAACGGGGAATTGCTTGCGCCCTATACGGATGCGGGCGGAGAGCGGGAAGTGGATCTCGGATTCAAGGAACCGCCCCATCTCGAGGCTTATCCCCAGCAACCCGTGCGTCCCATCGAAACCTTGGAACCGGTCGAGATAACCGAGCGGGAGGATGGGAGCTACATCATCAACTTTGGTCAAAACACCGCGGGGATCACCCGGTTGCGCGCAGACGGCCCCGCAGGCCATGAAATAACCGTCCGCCACGGGGAAATGCTGCACGAGGACGGAAGCCTATTGGTCGAAAACCTGCGGACGGCCGAGGCTACCAACGTCTTCACCCTTCGCGGCGAGGAGGGTGGCGAAACCTTTGAACCCCGATTTACCTTCCATGGCTTCCAATACGCGGAGGTGACCAATTACCCCGGCGAGCTAACCAAAGACGACATCGAAAGCGTCGTGCTCCATTCGGATACCCCGCTTGTCAGCGAGTTCGAGTGCTCGGATCCCGTCTTGAATCAGTTCTTCCAGAACGTGGTGTGGACCCAGCGCTCGAATTTCCTCGAAATCCCCACGGACTGTCCGCAACGGGACGAACGACTGGGCTGGACGGGCGACGCCCAAGTCTATGGGCGGGCCGCGACATATAACGCTGACGTCGCCGCGTTCTTCACGAAGTGGTTCCAAGATTTGCGGGACGCGCAGACGGAAGAAGGCGCGTATCCCGATTACGCTCCCTACCCCATGCAGCATGGGGGCAGTGGAAACCCCTATGCCACGGCTTGGACCGATGCGGGCCTCATTGTGCCTTGGGCGCAGTACGAGGCGTACGGGGACAGGCGGGCCTTGCGCGAGCACTACCACTCGATGCAGCGCTTCATCAATTTCAGGGTAAACAAGAGCCCGGACTACATGGGCCGGCAACTAGGCAACGCGTGGGGCGATTGGCTCAACATGGACGATCCCACGCCCATCGAGTACGTGGACCACTGCTACTACGCGGCAAGCGCGGCGCTTATGGCCGATATCGCCGAGGTGCTGAACAAGCAGGCCGACGCCGCGAAGTACCGGACGCTGGCCGAAAACGTGAAGACCACCTTTAACGAGACCTACGTCAATGAAGACGGAACCCTCGAAGAGGACTCACAGACGGCCTACGTGCTCGCGTTGGCGTTTGATCTCCTGCCCGACGAGAAACGGCAAGCCGCCGCCGATTACCTTGCGCAACTGATTATGGACAATGACACGCGCATGACCACCGGCTTTCTCGGCACACGCTCCATATTGCCCGTGCTAACAGAGCATGGTCACTTTGAGTTGGCGGCCAAGTTAATGCAAAGCCGTAGGTTCCCTTCGTGGGGGTACCCCGTGGAGCAAGGCGCGACCACGGTGTGGGAACGCTGGGACAGCTACACGCTGGAGGACGGGTTTGATCGCCATGGCCACTCCATGAACTCGTTCAACCACTACGCCTTCGGCGCCGTGGTGGAGTGGATGTTCGACACCTTGGCGGGCATCAAGGCCGGTGAACCCGGCTTCGACACGGTGGTCATCAAACCCCGCGTGCCCATGGAAGCCCCCCTTGACGACGCGCCGCGGCTTGACCATGTCCGGGCGGCGCATGAATCCATCCACGGCCGCATTGAAAGCGAGTGGCGGCGGGACGGCGAGAGCTTCACCCTCGACGTGACCATCCCGGCCAACACCACTGCGGAGGTTCACGTGCCCGCGGCCACAGACGCGGAGGTTTATGTGGATGGCGCGCCCGTCGCGGAGTCCGAGTTCATCGAGGTCATCTCGCGGGAGGAAGGCTACGCGACGCTCTCCGCGCCCTCCGGCGCCTACACCTTCGAGAGTAGACTGTCCGCCTCATAACGTGCGGATCCCTTGTAACTCAACCTACCTATTTGAGCCGTTCGACCCGGCTCAAATAGGCAGGTTTTCGTTCTTTCCGTCTTGATGGAAACGGGCGATGAGAGCCGTGGCCCGTTCCTGCATTTCGGTGGCGAATTCCTCGACCTGGCGGTTGAACCAGCTATGGGCGGCCAGGGCGGGGATGGCGACGGAGAGGCCCGCGACGGTGGTCACCAGCGCCTGGCTGATTCCGCTCGACAGCACTTGGGGGTCGCCAATGCCTTCGGCGGCAATGGCGTTGAAGACCGAAACCATCCCAAGCACGGTGCCGAGCAATCCCATCAGCGGGCTGATGCCGGCGATGATCTCGAGCACGGTGAGACCGCGTTGCAGGGTCCCGACTTGTGTGCGTCCGATGGCGTGCATGGTTTCAATGATTTGCGGCCGGTCCAGATGGCGCGCCTTGAGCGTCTCTTCGATAATGCGGGCATAGGGCGACCGCGATTTCCGGCACATTTCAAGGGGCTCTGCCGGTTCACCCCGGCCATCGTAGGCTTCCACCGCCCGCACAACGGCGGGGTCAATGATGGCGCGCCGGCGCAAAGCGGCGAAACGCTCAATGATGATGGCGGCGGCCAGCAACGAACATAGCCCAATGGGGATCATGAGCCAGCCGCCCTGAAGGAGAAGGGTCAGTGTATCTTCCATGGGTTTCCTTATCGTTGACTGCAACATCCCCGTTCAGGGGGGATACTACGTATTCCAGAGCCGTCTCCAACGTCCGGCCGCGTTAAACCTATCAGGGTGCGGCCAGTCCGGTCAATCCCAAGCCGGCCTCCCCAATCGCTGGATACGGCGGTATGGGGGGCGTTTACATCTCCCGGCCCTGCGGGCCACCCCCTTCGCAAGGGGGATTCGTAGCGCCGGCATCTTGCCGGCAAGAAAAACCGCACTCCAAGCGGCGATATACATGCCGGCGAGACGCCGGCGGTACGAAGTATTCCCGCTTTGAAGGGGGATCAAGGGGGATGTTGCCCCTGAAGCAGCCGCTTCCCCGGCGATTGGGGCAGCCTTTTGGGTTGCCCTTGGCGGCCATGACCGGTATGCTAGGGACAAGGAACGCCGAACTCATGGTTCGGTTGGCTGAATGGGATCACACTAAAAACTGGACGAAGTCAGAGATTCGCCCATGCGCCACAGCGCTGAATTCTGGATTGATCACTTGCGCCTGGAACCGCATCCCGAGGGCGGGTATTTCCGCGAAACGCATCGTTCTCCGGTCATCATCCATCCGCCCGGTTTCGGAGGCCCGCGTCATCTAACCACAACGATTTACTTCTTACTCGAGGCGGGGCAGATATCCCAGCTCCACCAGCTACGCGCGGAGGAGATGTGGCACTTTTACACGGGTAGTCCCCTGACGCTGCATCAGCTCCGTTCCGAAGCGGAATACGTGACCGCGCGGGTTGGCCCCCATGCGGACCAAGAACACCATTTTCACACGGTGGTTCCAAATGGCGTTTGGTTTGGCGCGACGGTGGATGACGCTCGGCCGGGGGCCTTTAGCCTCGTGGCGTGTACGTGTTCGCCCGGATTCGAGTTCGAGGATTTCACACTGGCGAACCGCGAGGAAATGCTGGAGCGGTTTCCCGCTCACGCGAGCGTTATTCGCATGTTAACCTTGGAGCCGGGGAATTCCTCTTGACTTGGGAGGGACTAAGATGGTAGCTAAGGCAGGAGCCCGTTTCGTAACTTCTCTCTAAACCTGCGCCTTTCCGCCCAGGCCGTGAAACATCATCGCCGTCCGGAATGTTCCGAGGGTAGGAAGGAGTTCGCTCAAGCTAGCGTAGTTAAGCTCAAAATAGATAGGAGAAGAGAACCAATGACCCATGTTGTGGCAGAACCCTGTATCAAGTGCAAATTTACCGACTGTGTGGCGGTGTGCCCCGTGGATTGCTTTCACGAGGGCGAAAACATGCTGGTGATTGATCCCGATGAATGCATCGATTGTGGCGCATGCGTGGACGAATGTCCCGTGCAGGCCATTTTCCCCGAGGAGGACCTCCCGGAGAAGTGGCAGGATTTCCTTGAGATCAACACCAAGTATGCAGCCGAATGGCCGGTGATCGACACGACAAAAGATCCGCTTCCCACGGCGGAAGAATATCGCGAAGTGGAAGATAAACGGGATGAGATGAGTCCGAACCCAGGTCCGGGCTCCTAATTCGCTTTACGCTTGCGACTGAACTCCTGACCAATGTGAGAAGCGGTCCCGGGCCGAATTTTCTTCGGCTCGGGCCGCTTCTCGTTTTTGAGGTCGCCCTACCACCGAATCACGCGTTCCCACGCGCGTGAACCGGTCCTCTTTCCACCAGCCGGGGGGGCTGGACGTTTCTGGCCATTTCTTGGTAATCTAGTTTGTTGTATGATTAGACAGGAAAAGGGACCTATGTAACGTTTTGACACACATTGGGTCTCGGCACAGGTGCAGGATGTTTGAATGCAAGACAATCTCCACAATGAATCGGCTCGTACAGTCTTGATTGCGACAAGCGATGTGGGCTATGGCGGGGCATTGGCCGGTCAGCTCGAATTGGATGGGTACACGATCGAACGATGCCACGACGCCAAAGGGGTGTTGCGGATTGTGAAAAGACGCGCAGTCGACGTAGTGATCCTTGACCTAACACTCTCCGAAGAGACGGATGTGGAACTTGTCTCCTTCGTCCGCCGTCAGAGTCCCAACACACAGATCATCCTGCTTTTCGAGATTGCGATGGTGGAAACGGCCTTAAGTGGTCTTCGGCAGGGAGCCTTCTTTTACCTTCCCCTTAATACACCCCCTGCTGACGTCGCCATGGTGACGCACAAAGCTCTGCGCTATGTAGAGACCGAGAGCGCTCTACAATACTTCGAGCGCACGCTTTTTCAAGACATGCTAGGCGGAAGTCCCGCCATGAAACGGGTGGTGGAGCTTATGACCAAGGTCGCTCCAACCGACAGCACGGTGTTGCTCCTCGGAGAAAGTGGTACGGGAAAGGAGCTCCTTGCCAACACCATTCACCGGCTCAGTAACCGGCGGGACATGCCATTCATCACCATCAACTGCGCCGCCCTGCCCGAGACCTTGCTCGAGAGCGAGATGTTCGGGCATCTCAAGGGGGCGTTCACTGGGGCCGACAGCAATAAACGCGGTTTGTTCGAAGAAGCCGATGGGGGGACGATCTTTCTGGATGAGATCGGCGACATGGCCTTCACCACGCAGGCTAAGGTGTTGCGCGTATTACAAGACGGCGAAATCCGGCCCGTCGGGGCCAGCGTGTCCAAGCGGGTAAATGTCCGGATTATCGCGGCCACGAACCACGATCTCGAAAAGGAGGTAGCAGAGGGAGCGTTCCGGGAAGACCTGTATTTCCGGCTCAACGTGGTCCAGATCCGCATTCCTCCTTTGAGGGAACGTATGGACAGCCTCCCCCGGCTCGTTGATTACTTCCTCCAACGGTTTAGCGCGAAGTACGGCAAGGAGGTACGCGAAGTGGAGGAGCAGGCCCAAGCCTTGCTCAGCCGCTATTCGTTTCCCGGTAATGTCCGGGAACTTGAGAGTATTCTCGCCCATGCGGTGATTATGGCGGAAGACGGCATTGTGCGCGTTCAGGATCTGCCGGACTATGTCCGAGAGGGAACCCAGCCCAGACTAGCGCTCCCTTATCACAAAGAGAACGGGATACCAACCCTCAAGGAGATGGAAGAGAACCTTATCCGCACAGCGCTGGACAAGCTGGATGGCAATCAGACCGAGGCCGCCCGCAAACTTGGGATTTCCCGCTCCACTCTCTGGCGGAAGATGAAGGAATACGGCATCCCCGCGAACTGAGGGGCAAGAATCCCCCCTGAATCCCGTCGAACGGGGACATGGCGGCGGGACATCCCCCTTGACCCCCTTCAAAGGGGGAATTTTTCCCATCTATTTCCCTTTGAAGGGGATGGTGCGAAGGGCCGGGGGATGTAAAACCGCTTTACTGCGAGGACAGTCCGTTCACGCACACGGCGGGCAGCAGGGGCGGTCTCGCCCCTGCTGCCCGCCGCGCGCGAACTTACTGGGATTCCAGCAGGGCATTCACTTTTCGCATGACTTCAAAAGCATCGGCGACATAAAGGACGTCCGCCTTACCCTGGGCCCAGCCGCAGTTGCCGTCGATGTTGACAGCGCGGCGTTCGTTAATGAACCGCCAACCCACCACATGGGGTTCCTCGCCGTGGCAACAGGTCGCGAGACCCTTGGGGTGACGTGGGATGGCGCCCGTCTGTCCGACCTGATTGAGGTGGGTCATGATCGACAGCACCGCCTGCCCTTCGCCGCTTATATCCACGAGCGACTTGGTGCCTCCTAAGGAAGCGCCTGTCTTGGAAAGCGTGTCGAGGATGATGCTTTCGGCTTCCTTGATGTGTATCTCGCCGTCGGCCTGTTTCTTCGTCCAACCGGTGCCCGCGACAAAGAGCAGCTCGGCATCGGGCTTGACGGTTTGAGCGTCGCCAGGCGGCTTCTGCAAGCCTTCCACGGTGGTCCGGCAGGCGGCCTCGGGCGGGGAGACGGCCTCCACTGACGCGGAGCCTCCCGCGGAGCTGTACGCCTCGTGGTTGCCTGGTTCCAGCGCGATGAACCATGGGCGTTGTTCACGCACGAGATGCGCCCGGATACGCTGGCGGTAGTACCACCGCGTAATGGAAGGTTGGCCGTCGCTCTGGCCGATCGCAGTGGCCTGCAGGTCGGCGCATCCGCCCAACCGGGACGCCACGCCCGGCAAGACGCGGTTGAAGCGCGACGAGCTTCCGGCAATCACAAGGGTGGGCTCCGCCGCGCGGCAAAGCGCTTCTATTGCGGCGGCGTCAGTGGCATAGCGTGGTTGGGCGAATGCCGCGCCTGATATGCCGAGGAACCTCGACGCCCCGCAGTCCGCAATGGCGTCCGCCGCCGCTTGAATGTCTTCACCAAGTAGCGCCACGGTCAGATCCGCCCCGAGCTGGCTGGACAAATCCTTGGCGGCGGTAAGGGCTTGCAGCGCGCTTTTGCTTAGCGCGCCGTCTGGTTGCGTGTGCACAAGATAAAGTATGGTATCCACGTCGAATTCCTTTTTATTCATTCACGCGCCCAGTCATGCGGCGGCGCGCTAATTATTGATCCAGTCCACAATTTCTTGAGCAATCTCATCCGTGGATGTGTCCTTCACGATGCGGGTTTCACGCCGCTGTTTGGGCACTTCCACGTTCGCGAACACTTTGCCGTCAACCTGCACGCTCACGGGCTTCGCCTGCTGAAGCGAGGGCATGAGCGTACGCATGTTGGTCATTCCGACCTGGGGATTGTTCGGTGGTTCGGGAAGGTGGCCTGTCGCCCACCCCAACACAGCCGGAGGGCCATCGCATTGCGAGACTTGGTGCATGCCGCCCTCGACACGCTCCAAGATTTTGAGTGCGCCGTTGTCGTTGACGGTCAATTGATCCACGCCTTGAAATTGTTCCACGATGCCCAGACGCTCGCCGACGAGTTGCATCGTGGCGCCCGCCCCGCGAGAAGCCGATTCCCACCCCCCGAATAGTAGGAGGCGGTCCATGTCAAGCCCGTCAATACCCTTGATCGCCTCCGAGAGGTGCTCCGCGACAGGTTCGGCTTCCGTGAACCCGCTTGCGGGACCGTCCAGCGCCACGAGTTCGAAGGTGGCCTTCTGCGCAATGCTCATCATGACTTGCTGGAGTTTGGTCTTCGGCGCCATGCTGACAAGCCATACCTTGCTCTCCGGCGTATTGGCGGCGAGATGAGCGGCTTCAAACAGCGCATGCTTCGCCCAGGGATCCAACCAGGCGGGCAGCATCATTTCGTTCTTCAGGGCGGGCCCTTCCGGCCCTGTTATCGGTTCAAGCGTCTGCAAGGGATCGGGGACGATGCCCGCGCATACGACAATGTGAAATCCTTCAGCCATTACGTTTGTTCTCCTGTGAAATGTTGTCACCGTCTCATTCGCCAAGGGCTGGCGGCGTGGACGTGCGGAAAATCTTTGGAATGCGCGTTGCGGCCCGGCATGCGGGGCTAGCGTCAGTTCTCGGACGAGTGAAGGCCGCCCGCGCCGGCGTGAAAGGCGACGGCCCCCCGCTCTTTCGCCTCATCGCTTATCTGGGTGCAGTTCCAGAAGCATGCCCCGATGAACATCATCAATCATAACTGGTTGTGAACTGTTAAGAACAACGATACCACTATTCAATACATATGAGACTAACGTAATAAAAGAATCAAGTCCCGAGTCTAACAA
>JAWOFY010000128.1:0-5342 GCA_046497285.1 Candidatus Hydrogenedentota bacterium | reverse complement strand
GGGCGCCGACGCGGGGTCTTGATCGGGATAGTAGATGGACACGCCCTGGAGCGTGGAATTGTTGTCCAGCGAAATGAAGGGCGTCCCATCCTCGTTCTCGCCTGCGCCAGCGCGGACCAGGAACGTTGTGCCGAATTCCGGCAGTTCCTCCGTCCCGCCGCGAATTCCCGCGTGCGCCGGGGCGTAGTGATAAACCCCGCGTAACGTCACATCCCGGGGCACGGTGAGGGGCTCGGTAAATAGGTACTCGCCTGTCGGCGCTGACACCACGCCGCCCCCGGCCTCCCGCGCGGCGTCCAGCGCTGCTTGAAAGGCCTCGCTGTTGTCCGTTTCGCCTTCGGGGTTTGCCCCAAAGTGCATCACGTTCCAAAGGGAATCCCCAGGTGGTTCCGGCGCATCCTGCGCGTTCGCTCCAAACGCAAAAAGCAGTGCAGCAGCGCCCAACGCGACACCTATCATCGACTTACTCATTCAATCTGCCTCCTTTGTTTGGTGTTTACGATCATTCGACGAGTACCCCGTACTTTGTCAACTCTTGAATTGTTGGGTCACCTCGGTTTGGTGGGGCTTAGCTGTGAGGTGGCGCGGGCTTCCTGCCCGTGATTCATGGCCTGGAAGGCCATGCCACCTCCTACCGAGTTTACTTCGGGGGCAACAGCAATGAGTCCAATCAACAAGTTTAGGCTTGGCGCTCTAGTATCGCGCTGCTTTCACGCGCGGTGGCGGCGCAGGGTGATCAAAGCCGCTTCCGGGGGACAGTTGAGCCGCGCATGCACATTGGTCGTCCCCATTCCGTTGGTGGTGAATCCCTGCATGGCGCCGTAGGTCCATACGCCCCTTGCGTACCGGCGGGACACGCCGCGTGAATTGTGCAGGATGGGCCATCCCCCCGGCAAACAAATCTGGCCGCCATGGGAGTGGCCGCAGAGATAGAGATCGGCGCCACATTGGGCGGCCTTGCGCATCGTTTCGGGGGAATGGGCCAGCATGAGCAAGAACGCCTGCGGAGGGATTTCTCCACACGCCCGCTCGAAATCATCGCATCCATACTCGTGCCGGTCGTCCACCCCCGCCAACCAGAGGCGTTGTCCCTCGAGTTCAAGGGCGACGTGCTGGTTCATCAGCATGGTGATTCCCATGGCCTCGTAAGGCTCGACCAGCGCCCCCGAATCGTGATTGCCCAAGATGCCGTAAATCCCGTGAAAAACATTGATCCCCTCCAACACCGTGGTCATGCCGCGAATAGCGTGATCGACCGGCCCAAAATCCGCGCGGCGAAAATCGCCCGTTATCACACACAGTTCGGCTTCAACCCCCGCCAGCAGATCCCGAATCCGGTCGGCAAAGGCCGCGGGCTGGCCAAGGGGTTCCGGGTCAAAATGCAAGTCGGAGACATGAAGCACGCGCCATCCATCAAAAGCGGCCGGAAGGTTATCGAATGTGAATTCCAGCCGCCGCAATCGCGGGGTGTTCGCATTGGTCCACGCCCGCCTGCGAAGCTTCAAGCCCCACAGGCCGGCGGTAACGATCCATTTCTCGATCACGGAAAAGTTGCGGCGTTCGCCATCGTTGAGCCAGTTCCAGCGGGCGTTCTCCGCCTCATCTTCGAGCGCTAGCCGGCGCCGCCACAGTTCCGCGCTTCGCTCCGGGGTGGGGCCATGGATGCGAAGGCCGCTGACCGCCTCGGAGCCGGTGGTCAAAATAGAGTTCGAGGGGGACATCGATGGGGTACCTCTTTCATCGGGTTTCAAAACACCCTATAGTAGGGGGAGACTGGGCCAATATCAAGGGGCGGCCGACGGTGAATACGGGAGTTGGATACCATTACGCGGCGCGATAGTGTAAAATTTAAGAGAACGACTGTGCAGATATCGTGCCGCCAAACTAACCCGGACCGAAGGAAGGACTATGACAACAGATAACAAACCCGCCACGTTGATTTATGACGGAGAGTGCGGCCTGTGCCGGAAAGCGGCGAAGTGGGTCAATTTCCATGCGAAGCGTGGCCAGATTGAGACGTTGCCCTGCCAGTCCGAGGAGCGCAAGCGCCGTTTCCCCAACATGGACGAGGCCAGATGCCTGGAAGCCATGCAACTCGTCTTACCAAACGGCGAGGTGTATTCGGGGGAAGAGGCTTTTCCTCCGCTGCTTAGGCGGATGCGCGGATGGCGATGGGTGGCTGGTGTGTTCAACTTGCCCCTGGTGAACCACGTTTCGCCAAGACTCTATCACTTCATCGCCACCCACCGGCACGATCTCACGGGGCTTTTCAGGCGGAAAGGCGCCGCGCAAGGGTGTGATACAGAAGACCAAGCATGCCGCCGCTGAGAGTGAGGGGGGAAGGGAGGTAGCGCGATGAAAATGGGACGTTGCGTTGCAAGCTGTATGGTTGGGGTCTTGACGGTGTGGACGGGGGCCGCGTCTCTTGAATCGATTTCGTTGAGCGAGGACGGCTCCGAGTTTGTCAAAACAGAATCGGGGGAGCGCTTCTTTGCATGGGGGTTCAACTACGACCACGACCACGATGGACGGCTCATCGAAGATTACTGGCGCGAGGAATGGGACAAGGTCGCCGAGGATTTTCAAAGCATGAAGGAACTCGGCGCGAATGTCGTCCGCGTTCACCTTCAATTCGGGCAATTCATGCCGGAACCCGGTGAATTTGACCAGGACAACCTCGATCAGCTCGCCCGGCTGGTGGCCCTTGCCGAGGACCTCGGGCTCTACCTCAATCTCACGGGGTTGGCGTGCTACCACAAGGAAGATGTGCCGGAGTGGTACGACGCGTTGGATGAAACCGAACGCTGGGAAACGCAGGCCGCTTGGTGGAAGGCGGTGGCGGAGGCCGCCGCCGGAAGTCCGGCTGTCTTCTGCTACGATCTTATGAACGAACCCATCCTCACGGGCGGCGATGACCCCGATGCGTGGCTGCCGGGCGACGGGCTCAACGGGAAATACTTTGTGCAGCGAATTACGCGCGATCTCGGCGAGCGCACCCGGCAGGAGGTAGCCCGTGCTTGGGTGGACACCTTGACGGCGGCCATCCGGGAAAGCGACGAGAACACCTTGATTACGGTAGGGGCCATCCCGTGGGTGTTTCACTTCGGCGGGGGCTCACCGCTGTTCTATTCCGAGGAAGTGGGGGAGAATCTAGACTTCGCCAGCGTGCATTTTTACCCGGAACGTGGCGAGGTGGATGAGGCAGTGTCCGCCCTCGAAGTGTACGACGTGGGGAAGCCGCTCGTGGTCGAGGAGACCTTCCCCTTGCGCTGCGAGATAGACGAGTTGGCGGAGTTTATCGAGCGGTCCATGCCCATCCTTGACGGCGTCACCGGCTTCTTCTGGGGCAGAACCATCGAGGACCTCGAAGCGATGGACCGGGGAATCGGGGAGAATATGACCCTGCGATGGCTCCGGTATTTTCGTGACGCAGCCCCGGCAAAATGAGGGCCCTTTTCCCCTTACGGATATGTTTACTGTTTCCCGCCTGTTAAGAGTTGTGGGGCCGCGCAATGCCGTTGTTGGAACACCGCGGGCGACAGTGTTCTATTGAGGGAGCCGTTGATGCATTGCGCGGCCCCTGGACCGGGCAGGTCCATCATGCGAGGGAGGGAGGAGAGAGTAGACCACGCCGCGCTTGCATCCGGCCGCGCCGGGCAGTCCCGGCCGGATGTGGGAGCCATGAGCGCGTGGCGTGGTCTGGAGGCTCGTTCAACCGCATTATATTGGGGGAGAGGGCCGCGCAATGCATCAGGCCGAATGCGCCGGGCATACGATTCGGCTGAGGGAGCTGTTTGCGCATTGCGCGGCCCGCGGGTCATCGGAATGATTTCTCCTTTGTATAATGCGAATCTATGAATCTTGTATTACTGAATTGCAATGAGGGCGCTATTAGCGCTTGATCTTCTCTGTTTGATCGGCTTGGGCGCACATGGCCTGAAATGCCTGTCTAATCAGCGGGTTACACTCGCTGGGCGGTGTAAGGGGACGGTTTTCCAACTCTTCGGTCAGCCGGTTTCCGCCGGTGACGGCGCTATACGGGGATTGATGATAGGTAGCGCTTACGCCGGTCATGCTCATGTTGGGTACCCCCTTTCTGTTGGGCCGTTGCCCCTAGCCTATTCCTTCCGCCATATTAGTTAGCAAGGGGTATGCCAAAATTCAGCCCGGGAAGGTCCGGAGAGGATAAGGCATTGTCATGCCTAGAGTTACGTATTTTCGCCGCCCAAAGGCTGCGGTCGTGGAAGCGCACAAGGGCTACATATTTGTAAGGGCGCCCGAAAAACAGTAACAAGAATGTACGGGCGGAGGAGGGAACGGGGCCATGCAGCGCCCGCATCAGCTGGTATGCGCGGCCCCGGCGGAGCTGCTTTGCCGTTCTTCGTAGGATGAGCTTACGTATTCGTCGATGATGGCCTGAAACGCCTTGGCCAACTCATCGGGGGAGCCGGTGAGCGTCTTGTACTTCTGACCATCAATGTACACGGGACACGAGGGCGCCTCGCCGGAGCCCGGAAGGCTGATGCCGATGTTGGCGGCCTTTGATTCGCCCGGGCCGTTGACCACGCACCCCATGACGGCCAGCTTGAGATTCTCCACGCCCACATACCGCTTGCGCCATTCCGGCATGCGTTGGCGGACGTAGGCCTCCACCTGTTCGGCCAATTCTTGAAACGTGGTGCTGGTGGTGCGGCCACAGCCGGGGCAGGCGGTTATGCTGGGAGTGAACGCGCGCAGGCCAAGCGCCTGAAGAATCTCGCAGGCCGCATACACTTCCTGGCGCCGGTCGCCGCCGGGTTGCGGGGTGAGGGACACGCGGATGGTGTCGCCAATTCCTTCACTGAGCAGCACCCCCAGGGCGGCCGAGGACCACGCCACCCCTTTGACGCCCATCCCCGCCTCCGTGAGCCCCAGGTGGAGCGGATACCGGCTCGTGCGGGCCAATTCGCGGTACACCGCGATAAGATGGATCGGAACCGAAGTCTTACAGGAAAGGATGATCTGGTTCTCGCGAAGCCCATTCTCGACGGCGAGTTCCGCCGATTGCAAGGCGGAAATGACCATGCATTCGTTGATGATCTCTTCCGCTTCCTTGCCCAACCCGTCCCGCGTATTCTCCTCCATCTTCGCCGTGACGAGGTCCTGATTCAGCGAACCCCCGTTGACGCCAATGCGCACGGGCTTGCCGTTGTCCACGGCGATGCGGCATATCTCGGAGAACTGCGCGTCCCGTTTGGAGCCCCGCCCTACGTTGCCGGGGTTGATGCGGTACTTATCGAGCGCCGTGGCGCAATTGGGGTGCTGCCTAAGAAGCTTGTGCCCGTTGAAATGAAAGTCGCCAA
>JAWOFY010000026.1:0-3196 GCA_046497285.1 Candidatus Hydrogenedentota bacterium | reverse complement strand
GACAACCTGGATGCGACGCTCTTTCCTGCCGGTTTTTACCAAAAAGTAAGCCCGGGGCCATGGTGTAAAGGCGCGAATTTTTCGTTCAATCAGATCGGCCGGTTCAGTGATATTTATTGTATGTTGGGGGACTTGCAGAAGTGAATAGGAGGCCCGCTTTCTTGGCGAAATGGACTGCAATACTGACTATTTCGAGCGCTATCCAGCGATTTTTGGGTAAGATTTCTCCGCTAAAAAGGGACTTCTGCAAGTCGCTGTGTTGCATTTAAGAAATTGCTGGAGTGCGATTTTCGCAAAAAAGAATTTAATGATAAACTCCAGAAGGAACAACCATGACCGGAGAACAGGTCGAACATATCATATCCCATTGGTACATTACTTCGAATATTTTTAGTTGCAGCCAATGGAGTTCTACGAGCAGCTGCAAGAAGCCTTAAAGAAGCGGGAGATTCCCGGCGCGAAGTTCAGCCAAGTCACCCTCCCGGAGGGCGGGCCGATGTCGGGCGCCCGCTTCTGGAGGGCGTGGAACCGTTGAAGCGGCGGAGCGAGGGCAATGTGTCCCACGTGGCCCCGCTGGTGGACCCAGAAGCGGAGGCGTTCCTCATGGGATCGGTGTAGGATGACGAGCCATCCCATCGCGAGGACGCGCTGGAGGGACGACGGCGCTGCGGTTTTCCATACTTCGCTCGGTCATCCCACCAATTTCGAAAGGTCTCCCTTCCGAACGCTGTTCGGCAACAAGCCCCGGTTCGCCCCGACATCGAGGAAGAGCGCGTCCGCGGGTATGGGCAAGAGCACGAAGGCGCCTGGTCAATCCGCGGCGCAAAACGCCGATGCCGGCCCCATAATGAGAAAGGCCGCCCCGCGGTCCTTGCGCTCGGCAATGGACGCAATGGGCGGCCTCCGACCAATGACTGTTGTCGAGTTACGGTTCGAGCGGCATGATTTCGATGGTGCGGAAGTCGGTGGGGTGACTTTCCGCCTGAATGGAAATCGTGCCCTCTTCCAGCATGAGATCCCCGTCCCGCTCTTCCACGAGAGGCGCGGCGTCGGCGTCATTGGGATCAAGCTGGGGATGGTTGTATTCCATCAGCACCTCCCCGTCATGGATGTGGCGGATGACCTCGTTTCCGCGCACTTCGATTTCGACGGTCACCCAGTCGTCCCCGTGAAAGGTCCGCTCGACCTGGGGGTCCGTGCAATGCTGGGTAATCACCTCGCCATCAACGGTGAAATGGGTGCCGGGCGTGCAGACCGCCAGGGTGGGGCGATCCTCCCCGCCGTCGCCGCCGAGCAATTGCGCCTCGATGGAAACCGGGAAGCTCTGGTCGATTCCCATGCTTTCGGGCGTTTGGCCGTGGAGCATGAGCCCGTTGTTGCGAAACGCCCAGCCGGGCCCGTTCTCGACCTGCTCGCCCACGAAGCGGTATTCCACGCGGAGCCGGTAATGGGAGAACGTATCCTCGTGGATAAGGTGTCCAAACATGCTGTCGAAGGAATCGTATTCGTCGTAGGAGACGCGCAGGAGGCCGTCTTCGACGCGGAACGTGTTGTTGTAGTTCACGCCCGCTTCATGCCCTCGGAACTTGGGCGTCCATGCGTCCAGATCCTCCCCGTTGAACAATTCAATCCATTCCCCGTCCTCTTCCGCCATAACTTCCAGCGGGAGCAAGAACGCCGCCGCTAAAATGGCGGCTATAACGTATCGTGTGTGCATTTCCGTTCTCCTTACGGTTGCGGCCGTTACCGGACGCCGTCCCCGCCTATCGAGAACCGCGCCCTTTCCAAAGCATGGGGGGAGTTTACAGGCAAACGCCGCCGTGAAGCAACTTAAGGCCTACCCTGTAAAGAAGCGGTTGTAGGCAACGGCGCATTCCAGGGCCGTCTCGGATCTCTTTCCGGAGACCAATTCTCGCCATGCGCCGCATACGCGACGGAGTGGGGGGCAGAGGTCCGTCACAATGACGCAAATCCTGGCGTTTAACCCGTTTGGCGGGCGGTTCAAACGTTTTTCATAACTCCTCGTGCTTTTATCAAAGCTGAATAGCTCGTAGGCGCGAACGAATAACACAGTTACAGGCGCCGCTTGTCTACCAAAAAGTGTCGGCGCCGCGCTGTTTCGCCGGAAATCGGGCTCTTGGGGCTACATATAGGAGTAATGTGGGCTTGAAGATACTATATATGGTATTCCGCTCTCCTGTCCCGGCGTTTCGCGCGAATTGGCACTCCAATTGCTACTATCCCCCTAGATGTCGAAGTTGTCCACCCTCGCCGCCGGCGCATAAGGGCCTGGCGGGAAAGCACCGGCTGAAAGGAGGTGAGTACATGGCGTAAGGCAACAACCCTAGCGTAGTTCCACCAACGGTACGTTGGGAGTTCCAAAGAAACGATGCATGTGTCAAGCGATGTGCAGCGCCGCGGTTGAGCGGCGCACACGGAAGAGAAAGAGCCGGCGCGCAACGGTGCGGGCCGGTGGTCGCGAAACCGAGACAAAAAATAAAGGAACATGACAATGAGAATCAGCAAGATTGCGAGTACCTCGATGGTTATGGCCCTGGCTGCGGCGTTTATGATGACCAGCTCAGCCTGGGCGGCCCCCATTGACGATTATGACTTGGACTTCGACATCGGCAACTACTTCCACTTTGATTGGGACGACACTGAAAACGAATTCACTCCAGAACCGACTGATGATGGTGGAGGATCGGGAAGTTCTGGTTCGTACACCCAAACTTGGGATGATGCGCCCGGAAGCTATTTTCGGGACAAGCAACCGATTCAGGGTGAGGTGATGTACCGGCCCGGCGGCAACGTGTTCGACTATGACCCTTGGGATGTCGGTAGCCTTGACTCTCTCGGGTTTAACCCTGATGAAGGGAGCTATGAATGGTTTGGGGTGTTCGAGTTCGGTGTAACAAGTCCACAAGATATCTTGGATGCGAATGACGGTTTCGACGCTTTCGCGACAGACTACGGCAGTCTCCCAGCAATATGGAGCAGTGAGTGGCGAGCCGACCTCGCGAACCATCCGCCAAGCGGTAGCTCAAGCGGTGACAACATGATTACCGGTTGGCAGTTTGATTTGGACTGGGAGGCCGACAACATTGACGGGTTGTTCAATGAATGGCGTCCCGCTGCTTCGGACACATGGGCGTACCTTGATCTGTGGACAGACGAGAACGACCTTCCCGCAGGC
>JAWOFY010000471.1:0-6931 GCA_046497285.1 Candidatus Hydrogenedentota bacterium | reverse complement strand
CGCGAATGCTTGAGCTATTCGATGATGACCTGCGATTGGCTTTGGCGGCCTACAACGCCGGGCCGGCCACGGTGCAGCAGTATGGAGGGGTCCCACCGTTCCGGGAAACGCAAAACTACATTCGTTTGGTCAAGCAATACGCCGACTTATACGAGAGCGAAGGGATCGAGGGGTTGGACGTGAGTCCGGGTTCTTCAGGATTGGCTCATCAGAAGCAGGAGCCGCCCGAGGATTCCACGACGTTTACAGTCCATTTTCACAGTGGATTGACCCAGATAGCGGATAACGTGGCCGAGAAAGACACCTATTATCACCTCGAATACCGGGGCCGGACGATCCCCGTACGCAAGGACCTGGTGAGCCGCATCGAGGAACCCGCCTAAAGGGCGTTCGGGCGTGGCATGGCATGGCGAAGGGCGTGGCCATGCGCCGACTTAAGGCATGGAAAAGTCAAACCGGGTTATAGGCGCGACAAAACACGCGCCATGCCACATCTAAGTTCACACTACCTACACGCGGAAGGGAGCATAGGCGATGAGTTTGCTTGGACTCGACGTTGGAACGACAGGAACGAAGGCGGTCGCTTTTGATCTGGATGGACGGGTTATGGCCTCCGCTTACCGGGAGTATCCACTCTACTCGCCCCAGCCCGGCTGGCAAGAACTCAATCCGGAAGAAGTCTGGAACAACGTAAAGCAGGTCCTGGCGGAAATCGCAAGCAAAACCCGCCACGATCCCATTGAAGCAATCGGGCTCTCCGCCCAAGGAGAGGCCTGCCATGCGGTGGCGAAAGACGGCTCCTGCCTCACCAACAGCATCGTAACGTTCGACGCGCGCACCGCCGATATGCCCGCGTGGTGGATGGAGCGAATCTCCAGGCTCGAACTCGCGCAAATCACCGGCATGCCCCTGCACGGCATGTACAGCCTCAACAAGATCCTATGGTGGAAGCAGAACAAACCGGAAGCTTACCAAAAGGCCTGGAAGTTTCTCTGTTATGAGGATTTCGTGCATCTCCGCCTTGGACTGGATCCCTGCATGAGCCATAGTCTTGCCGCGCGAACCATGGCCTTGGACGTGAAAGCGGGGGATTGGTCAAACAAGATCTTGGATATTGCCGGCGTGGACAGGTCTCTCCTGCCGGCTACGGCGCCCTCCGGCCGCGCCGTCGGGACAATACCAGACAAGGTCGCGGACGACATAGGTTTGCCGCGGGGGATCATCGTGGCCACGGGCGGGCACGATCAGCCCGCTGGTTCGCTCGGAGCGGGAATCACCAAGAGCGGCGAAGCCATGTACGCCACGGGCACGGTGGAATGCATCGCGCCAGTGTTTGACACCTTCACCGTGACGCAGGAGACGGTGGACTACAACCTCTGCTGCTATCCGAGTTGCCTGGAAGGCCTGTACGCCAGCATCTCGTTCAATTTCACAGGGGGCTCCCTCCTAAAGTGGTACCGCGACACCTTTGCCCGGTACGAGAAAGAACAGGCCGAGGCCAGCGGCGAAGACGTCTACGATCTCATCTGCCGGGAGGTTCCAGCTGAACCCGAGGACCTCCTCATTCTTCCCCACTTCACCGTGACGGGCACGCCTCACTTTGACACGCAAAGCCGCGGCGCCATCCTGGGGCTTGGTTTGGAAACCACGCGGGGAGAAATCGTCAGCGCCATCCTGTCGGGCGTCATCTATGAAATGAAACTCAACATCGAGTTGTTACAGAAAGTAGGAGTCGACATAAGCCTTCTAAAGAATGTGGGCGGCGGCGCAAAAAGCCCGACCTGGATTCAGCGGAAAGCGGACATCATGAACATGCCCGTGGCGTTACCCGAGACCGCCGAGGCGGCGGCCTTCGGGGCGGCGTTGCTTGGAGGAGCGGCGGCAGGCAAGGTAAGCGATGTCAAGAAGACAGCCGAAGAGCAGGTGAAGGTCAAGGAAGTCTACGAGCCTGACCCCGCGGCGAGCAATGCCTACCAGGAGCGGTTCGCGCTGTACAAGAAGGTTTACCCGGCTCTCAAGGACATCAATCACGAACTGACGGGGTTACGACAACAAAAACACGGTTGAGTTTTTTCTCATGAGCAAAGGTGAACAAGACACCACATCAGAACCCAATCCGCTGGACCTCCCCAACAAGATCATGCGCAAACTGAAGCGATGTTCCGAGGTTCAGGAGGAATTCGAGAAGGAAAAGATTCGCTACCTCTGGATGCATGTATGCAAGGAAGAGGCGAATGGGGACAACGAGGGAGAGAGGAGCGACGCCGAGAGCCTGGCGTTGGACGAATGGCTTAACATTGTGGATGAATCCGCCGCCTTGGGCGCGCAAAGCGTCATCATCAGCGCGGGCTCTTCCCTTGCCGACCGGCCGGAAGTCTGGGCTATTTGTCAATGGGCTCAGGATATCCATGAAATGCTAGTGGCCGTCTATGTGTATAGCGGCGCAATTCCGCTAGCTCCCGGTGAATTGGACGCGCTTGCCAAGCTTGACACAAGCAAGCTCCGCGTGGTGGCCAACAAGGACGATGTTTCCAAATTGGAGGGGGTAAACGAACGCGGCATACCTTTGTACGGCGTCGAGACCGTCCGGCCCCAGAAAGAAGAAAGAACACCGTGTGATTTGCCCTTTAACATGACTTGTGTAGAGTCCCACGGGAACCTCTATACCTGTGGTCTGGTCCTGGACGATGAGCATTACTGGTTGGGCAACGCGTGCGAAAAACGTCTGGACGCCCTCCCTCAAGACAAACACCCGCCCCATCAGGCGCCGTCTGAAAAAGTAGTGCGCGATCGGCAGCTTTGCAACACGTGTCCCCGCATGATAGAGCGCATACTCGGCAAGGACAATGGTCAAATTATGTGATGTACTCATACACAAAAGTCGAACACAAAAAGCTGACAAGCTCCCGGCGGAGTAGAACTTCGCCGGGAGTTCTTTTCATGAAGACTTGCCCTCCACGTAGCCTTTCCCGCATCCATTCTTGTGCTAACGCGTCTCGGCCTGTTTTCGACGCCTCGCGTGCCGACAAGGGGGTGCAAAACGGCCTCTAAACCGCTCGATTCCTAAGTCAATTCCCGGAGAATTCCATCCCTATAAACATCACTACTATATAACTCGATATATAGCGATCTCAATAATGAAACACCACGTGAAACACCTGGACAGCAATAGAATATATTCCATAAGTGCTTTAATACCAACAGGTTATGGCTTTATCTTCACAACACTGTGTTTCATACTGTTTCGACTGGCAAATGCAGTGGGCAACCGGAGAAAATTTCTTCTTGCGCTCCCCCCCTTCCCGTGGTATACTGGCGGCCGTTTCGGGAGACCGGCATTCACCGCTTCTGACACACCAGCGCCGCCAGGCCTTAAACAGGGAGGGTATCCGTGTCCATGTATATGAATCTCAGTATGAGCCCTCCTGCCTGGAAAGTTTTTTTGTTGACCTCATCCCGACATTGGCCTCCTTCCGAAGGGCCTCTAGGCGGGATGAGGTCTGTTTGAACGACCTCCAGTAGAATACTTTCCAATCCTCCGGAATCCTTGCTCAACAGCGTAGTTGCTTTTCATAAATAAAGTATTTGCGTTTTGAGTATAGATTGGTTTATACAAGTATTTCTGGAAGACAGAGGGGCGCACTAAGTAAGGCCGTGTAAAGCAGGCTTTGGGCGCCCATGCCGATGCGGGCGAATGGGAAATGCGGTGCGGGCGAACATAAACTTGGGGATAGGGGGCTTGGGAAACGGGGCGGGACGCAGAACGCGGCCAGATGTTCCGTTTCGCGGGAAGGAGACAGCGATGCAAGGCCAAATGCCTTTTCAATCCGGAAGCGACATACCTCCCACTGCCAGACTTGGGGTAAATGGGGCGAGGCAGTTTAAACGGCAAAGGGAAACAGGGATGGCTTCAGAAGAACCAAATCCATGGGAAATCGCGCAACAGCGGTTGCGGAACGTGTTGGACGAGCACAGTTACAAGAATTGGTTTTCTCAAACCCGCTTGCAGTCATGTGACAATGGGACAGTGGTAATAGGGGTTCCGAGCCGATTCTTCGCGGAATGGCTTCGGGACCACTATTTGGAGACGGTGACCGAATGCCTTCAAGACGTTGTGCCGGACTTTGAGGAGGTCCGGTTTGAGCCCATAAGTGAAACCGGAGACACGCCTACAGAGCAGGGCGCAGCCGCCCCTAAGACGAAGACATCCACTGCGGCGCCGCCGCGACAAGCCCCCTCCGCACCCAGTCATTCCTCGGGAGAGGACAGCAGGGAGACACACGGCGCCAAACGTGGCGTTTTCGAGGGGTTCAACGCGCGCTACTCCTTTGAGCATTTCGTGGTGGGAGCGGGCAACCGCTTTGCCCACGCCGCGGCCAAGGCGGTGGCGGAGTCGCCGGCGCGGGCCTACAATCCGCTGTTTCTCTATGGCCGAACGGGTTTGGGCAAGACTCACCTCATGCAGGCCATCGGGCAAGAAGTGCTCCGGAAACGACCGGACGCCAACATAGCGTATGTGTCCTCGGAGCAATTCACCAATCAGCTTATCGAGAGCATAGCGCGTAAATCCACGCAGCGCTTTCGGAACAAGTACCGGAAAGCGGATATCCTTCTCATTGATGACATCCACTTCATCGCGGGCAAGGAGGCGACCCAGGAGGAGTTTTTCCACACCTTCAACGCGCTCTTTGATATGCATAAGCAGATCGTCTTATCCAGCGACAGGCAGCCCAAAGACATCAAAGGGGTGGAGGAGCGCCTGATATCTCGGTTTGAATGGGGACTGGTGACGGATATCCAACCGCCCGACCTCGAAACGCGGGTCGCCATTTTGCAAAACAAGGCCATCCAGGAAAACGCCACCATTCCCAAGGATGTGCCGCAGTTCATCGCGCGCCATATCACAAACAACATTCGCGAACTCGAAGGCGCCCTCATCACGGTAATCGCGTATAGCAAATTGACGCAGCGCGACATCACGCAAAAACTGGTCGAAGAGGTCTTGCGAGACCTTATCGGGCGGGAAACAATCAAACCCATCACGATTGACGCCGTGCAGCGGGCCGTGGCGGAGCATTTCGACGTGCGGATATCCGACCTTCGTGGCTCAAGCCGTCAACGCCAAGTAGCGTTTCCGAGGCAAATAGCCATGTACTTGTGCAAGGAGTTGATCCCCAGTCTTTCCCTGAATGAAGTGGGCGAGGCGTTCGGCGGCCGGGACCACACCACCGTGCTATACGCCTGTCAACGGATCACAAAAGAAATCAAGAATAACTCCACCACCCGGCAACTCACGGAGAAGCTGGAGAAGGGCTTGCGGCCTTAACCATTGCAACCATGGACACAAACCCGGATGGGCACCGCCTTACCCAACAGCCGGTGTTCATCCGTGGCCTGATGGAGCGTCAAGCCTAAAGTTGTTGACCGCCAACGCGGAACGCGCCAGGAGGTGGCATGGCCTTCCAGGCCATGAATCACGGACTGGAAGCTCGTCCTGCGTCACCGCCAAGAATAGAGGCTACCGACAATTTACCGGCGGACAGTGCCCTAGTACTCCTTCTGCCCTTGATTCGTGGATACGCACCCCCGCCGTCATCCCCGCGAAAGCGGGGATCCAAATCCCAAGAGCAGCGCGCAACCGGTGGATCCCCGCTTTCGCGGGGAGGACGGCAGGGTGCACTCTCATGCATGAGACATCCCCAAGAATTCGTCGGCAGGGGTCGCAGAACTCTCGTGCACGCAGCTGCTGCGACCCCTAAAGGGGGCGGCGGGTGGGGCTTTGTTTCCGGGGGTATCGCCCGCATGCTATCGCACGCGGCCCCAACCCCCGGCTACCAGCTGTCATCCCTACGGGATGAATTTGATTGTTGATAGCATGTCAGGCTATGTTTGACTCAACGGGGGGCACAAATTAGGGGCGGAAGAGGCACTAGGGCGCGGTCTCTGCCTCGACGGGATTGTTCAGGGTCCCGATGGGAGCGATGGCGACATCAACGTGGTCGCCGGGGACAAGGGGAGCGATACCCTCGGGCGTGCCTGTGGCGATGACGTCGCCGGGTTCCAGCGTGATGTACTGGGTGATGTGGGCGATTAGAGCGGGGATATCAAAGATGAGGCGGCGGGTGTTGCTTTGTTGCCGGAGTTCCCCGTTCACCCGCACCTCAACGTCTGCCTCCAAAGGCTCCACCAGCGCATCTGTCAACAACAGGGCCGGCCCCATTGGGCAAAACGTGTCCATGCTTTTCGACAGGAACCAAGGCAGTCCTTTTTTGAGGTCTTGTTGCTGCATATCGCGCGCCGTGACGTCATTCACGATGGTGTACCCCGCCACGTAGTCCCGCGCGTTGCCGCGCTGGATGTCTTTCGCTCGCTTCCCCATCACGACAGCCAATTCCCCTTCGTGATCCACGCGCCCGTATGCTTCCCGAATGCGTATGGGGTCACCGGGTCCGATGCACGCCTCGGGCGACTTGCTGAACACCACGGGCTTCGCAGGCGCTTCATGACCCGTCTCGGCGGCGTGGGCGCTGTAATTGCGTCCGATGCACAGGATTTTCCCCGGCCGATGCGGCCGCAGGCATACGGGCGCCTCGGATAAGACAAACCGTTCCATAAGCCCATACTCGCCTAAGCGCGTCACGACCGGCTCCAAGCGCCCGCTACAGACCAGTCCCCTACGAAACATTTGTCCCAAATCGCCTAAGATCGGACCTGGCGTTCCATGCGCCAAAAGGTGGTCAACCTGATACGCCTTGGTGAAGTCGATCCACTCTCCCCCGGTCTCCAAAGCGACATACGTCCCAGTTGCTCCTGCGGCTGTTGCTAGTTTCATGTCCGCCTCCTCGCCCCAACGGCTAGGGCTGTCTGCATTCATGGAATCTTCCATGGAAAAAGGAGTATAACAAAAGAGGCGGCGAAAGCCGTATTCTCA
>JAWOFY010000440.1:0-4144 GCA_046497285.1 Candidatus Hydrogenedentota bacterium | reverse complement strand
GCCAATCGCCGGGTAAGTGGCTGCTCGAGGGAACAACATCCCCCTTGATCCCCCTTCAAAGGGGGAATGGAAACCTCCCACGCAGGGAGTTAATGTAGAAGCGGAAGAATTCCCCCTTTGAGGGGTGGCCCGAAGGGCCGGGGGATGTAAACCTTTGGCACACCGCCTTGTCCGGCGATTGAGGGCCAACGTTTTGTTAACCGGAAGGGTCACCTAAAGCCAACAGGGAGGATTACGCCAATGAAACCGGCGCACGTTTTCTTGAACGGACTCACCGCGCTCGCCGCGGCGGCGCTTCTGATGCCGGGCATGGCTTACGGAGAAGAGCCCGAGGGGCTGCGCATTGGCTGGGCGTCCACGGACATCACGCCGGACGAGCCGGTCGTCCTCACGGGACAGTTTCACGCGCGGGTCATGGAGGGCATTCGCGATCCCATCACGGCCACCGCGCTGGCGTTGGAGTCGGGCGATGAGAGCGTGATCCTTGTGAGTTGCGACCTCATCGGCATCAACGATGAACTGCGCGATCGCGTGCGCGAGCTGGTTGACGAGGCCTTGCCCGAAGGCGAAACGCCCACCGTCGTGCTGAACGGCACGCACACCCACGCCGCGCCCGAACTCCGCACCGCCTCGGACTTTGTCGAAACGCTGGACCTTGATGTGCCGGAGGCGTGGTCCCGCTGGGGAATCGAGCTGGACGCCATGGCGCCGCCGGATTACGTCGAGTTCGCCGCCGAACGCATCGCGGACGCCGCCCTCCAGGCGTGGGACGAACGCGAACCCGGCGGGATAAGCTATGGGCTGAGCCACGCGGTCGTGGGACACAACCGCATCATGGCCTATGACGACGGCCGCAGTCAGATGTACGGAAACACAAACCGCGAAGACTTCAGCCATGTCGAGGGCTGGGAAGACCACGCCGTGCATCTGCTGTATACGTGGAACGAAGACGAGGATCTCACGGGCGTCGTCATCAATCTCGCCTCGCCTTCTCAGCATGATGAAAGCATCTACGAACTCAGCGCCGATTTCTGGCGCGAAACGCGCGAAGAGCTTCGCGAAGCATTGGGCGAGGACGTCCATGTGCTTCCACAATGCTCGGCCGCTGGCGATCAATCCGAACGCGTCATGATCCATCGGCGGGCCGAGTCCCGCATGGAAGCCATCACCGGCCAAAACCGGCGGGAACGAATCGCGCAACGCATCACCCACGCCGTGACGTCCATCTTGCCTTACATGGAGGATCACATCGAATGGGACCCTGTGTTCGCCCAGCGCTCGGAGACGGTGAACCTGAGCCGCCGCTTCCTTGATGAAGAGGACTACGAAGAGGCGAAGGCCGTGTTTTCCGATCGGAAGGCAGACTACGAAGCGCTCCGAGAGGAAATCGAGGCCCGGCCCGAGATCCGCGAGGAGGATCGCTGGTACCTTGACATCACGCGCGCGTATCGCCGGATGACGCGGGAAGCTCGCATCATCGAACGGTACGAGACCCAGCAAGAGGAGCCGACAACCCCCGTGGAAGTCCACGTGCTGCGGCTTGGCGATATCGCCATGGCGACGAATCCGTTTGAGCTGTATCTGGATTTCGGCGTCCGGATGCAAGAGCGCAGCCCAGCCATCCAGACCTTCCTCGTGCAGCTTGCGGGAGCCGGTACGTACGTCGCGCCGGAGCGGTCGGTGGAAGGCGGAGCCTATGGCGCGGTTCCAGGCAGCAACGTTGTGGGAGCCCAAGGCGGCCGCGAACTCGTCGAGGAAACGCTCGATCTGATGGACGAGCTGTGGGAAGAAGAATGAGCGATCACGAGGGGGGACCTGCGATGACGACCCTGTCGCGCCGGTCGTTTCTGGCAACGAGCGCCGTGGGATGAGCGGCGCGCTGGATCTGCCGGCCTTCTGCAACGCCCTGCGCGAAATTCAGTACCAAGCCCCGATTTCAGAGGAATACGACCGGGAGGTGACCGTCGCAGAGATTCGCCAAGGACTCGCGAGCTTCTCGGAAGCGGCGAACCAGTAGAAAAGGGAGTACGAAGAAGAAGAAAACGATAGCGCGTTCCTCCGCCGGCTGAAATAAACGCGCTACTGGAAACGTTAGCCACCCCATGGAAAGCTTAACGAGCCTGAAACCATTGTGTCATTGGAATAAGCCGCGTGAGAGCGCTTCATCACGGAGGATTTTATGAGCGAAGAAACAAAAGACACCACCGATCACAACGGCAACAAAGACACCAAACCCAACAAGCCCAACAAACAATGGTTCAAGATCTACTGCGCCGTGTTGGAGGGGAAAGCGGCGGCTAAGCCCGAACTCAATCACGAGGATTGCGCAAACGCCCGGCAACTGGCCGATATCGCGTATGAACAGATGAAACACAGCGACAAAGCGTGGCAGTGAAGAAGGGGAAGCGTCTGCCCCAGCGCTTCCACCAGTGCGAAAAGTAGTGCGTCAGACGTGGGAGTGTACCATCTGCTTCCATTGTGCCGGGCGGCTGGAGATGGTGCGGTTTTTGGCAGGGAGGGAGGCGAGTAGCGAGGAAACGGGGCCGATACCGGGCGGCGGACTCGCGGGGCGGGTCAGGCGCCCGGTATGGGATCGCCCTGCCGTGTTTAGCTAACGGCAGGGCCAGTTTTGCGGGACAACGTTAGCGCCGGTGCAACGGAGCCCTTCGGCGGGAGCCGCGCCGGGCAGACCGCTTGGCGCCTTGTTTCCGATTGCCTTCCTTGAACAGGCTCAGCACGGAAGTCGCGCCATCCCACTCTTGGCGGGGAAGGTTCCGCCCGAGAGCGCGTTCAATGTTCGCCAGGGAATCGTATTCCGCAGGCGTCACGAAAGTCACCGCGTTGCCTTCGTTGTTCGCGCGGGCCGTGCGGCCGATGCGGTGCAGGTAGTCATCCGATGTCTGGGGAACGTCGAAGTTAATGACGTGGCTGATGTGGTCCACGTCCAAGCCCCGGGCGGCCACGTCCGTCGCGACAAGGATGGTGTGCTTGCCGTCCTTGAAGCCCTTGAGGGAACGCTCGCGCAGCCCCTGCGAATGATCGCCGTGGATCCCCGTGGCCTTGTAGCCTTTCCGCTTGAGAAACCGGTGGACCTGGTCCGTCCGGTTGCGCGTGCGCGCGAAAATGAGGGCCGAATGGATATGGTTTTCCTCGAGGACCTTCTCCAGCAGACGGTACTTGTCCTCCGGCTTGACGGTGTACAAGGTCTGGTCCACTTTGTCCACGGGCTTGTGAACCTGACCCACCTGAATCCACTCGGGCTCGTTCATCATCGTCCGGGTGAGTTTCTTGAGGTCATCGGGAAATGTGGCCGAGAACATCAAGGTTTGCCGTTCCTTCGGCAGCTTGCTAAGGATCCGCTGAATGTCCGGCAAAAAGCCCATGTCCAGCATGCGGTCGGCTTCATCCAAGATGAGCGTGTCCAGTTTGCTGAAGTTGATGTGCCCCCGGCTCATGTGATCCAGCAGCCGGCCCGGCGTCGCCACAATGACGGCGCAGCCCTTCTTCAGCTCATCCGTCTGTTTGCCCATGGGCGCGCCGCCGTAAATGCACACGCTGCGGATGCGCATGGCCTTGCCAATGTCGCGCACGACTTGCTGGACTTGGTTGGTCAGTTCACGCGTTGGGGAAAGGATAAGCACCTGGTTCTTCTCGACCTTGCCTTGCGCGATCCGGGTGAGCGTGGGAAGCGTGTAGGCCAGGGTCTTGCCCGTGCCTGTTTGCGCCAATCCCACGACGTCCTTGCCCTCTAGGACAAGGCGGATGGTTTGTTCTTGGATCGGGGTGGGCTCTTTGATGCCCTGCTCCTCGAGAACCCTTAAACTGCGGGAATCGAGGTCAAATTCATTGAATTCCATAGCCCTCCTCTGAGCATAGGTATAGGTTTCATGTTGTTCCTCTTCTGACAGAGTTTGTGTGCTGCCGGTGGGAGAAATGTGTAGGTCTGCGATCCGGTAGCGGAATGCCGCGGATAAGGGAGGTAGCCTCACGCGCAAACGGCGAATCCGGAATCACCGCGCCCCTCACCGCACTTGTCCGGAAAAACGCGCGCATACTGCGCCTCTTTAGGTATTATGCCTTGTTTGGCAGGGAATGTCAACTGTACGAATCTGTGGTTCAATTGGCGGATAGACGGATCGCTTCC
>JAWOFY010000430.1:0-3883 GCA_046497285.1 Candidatus Hydrogenedentota bacterium | reverse complement strand
ATATAGGGCAATAGCGCCAATAATTGCTAGTGCTAAGATAACCCCGCCCAGTGTTGCCAGTAGAATACTCATTGATTTAAACCTCCTTAAATGTTCCAAGGTCACCAGGAAGCCGTCCTGGTTGTTGCCCACGATAGTGTCGCCCTCCTCGTGCCCGAGTTCTTGGCGTTGTTCGACCTGGGCGCCCGGTGAGTTCATATACCAAGCGCAACACCTGTCGTCCAAGGGGCCAGCATGATAGAGTTGTTTCGAGGTCATGCCGGCACATATCATGGATCTGTATTGTGGATACGAGGATCTTCGTTCAGCTTCATCAAATTGGTAAGGCGGCTTGTGGGCTTGCGAGGCGGCGTTTTGGACCGCCACCCGCTTGGGCAAATGTAGGAGAGGTCGATACCATGATGGGACAGGGCAAGGGTAGGGTTTGGTCTCTGATTTTCACGGCGGTGTTCGTATGTGCGCTGGGATATGCGGGGGCGCACGAGGCAAATGGGAGCGAGGGCGCTGAGTATGCGCAGCTGCTTGCCGACAGCGGCGTAAGTGGGGGCCTGATTGTACATGTCGGTAACGGCGAGCCTGGGTTTTCCCGGGCTTGGGAAAAAGATTCCAGTTTCTTGACCCATCAGCTCGTGCGGGATGTCGATCAGCTGGAAAGGGTGCGCGCCGGCCTCCGCGAGCGGGGGACCTATGGGCGCGTTTCGGCCGTCGATTGGGATGGGGGACACCTGCCGTATACCGACAATATGGTGAACTTGCTGTTCGTGTCGGAGGAGCAGGTTGAGATTTCGCGCTCCGAGCTAGATAAGGAGATCGACCGTGTGCTGGCGCCGTTGGGGGTGGCCTATATTGAGGAAGACGGGAATTTCTCAAAACATCAGAAGGCATGGCCTGACGAAATTGATGAGTGGACCCACGCGCGCTACGATGCAACCGGCAACCCGACAAGCAGCGACAAGCGCACCGGCCCGCCGCGCCATGTGCAGTGGGAGGGGTCTCCGCGATGGAACCGGGGCGTGAAGACCAGCGCCATAGTGTCAGCGGGCGGCCGGATTTTCTATGTTCTGGACGATTCCCATTTCGCCTCCAGTGAAGAGAATTGGTCGCTCATGGCGCGGGACGCGTTTAGTGGCGTCCTGCTTTGGCGGCGCGAGTTGACGCAGTGGCCTGGCGCCCGCGGCGGAAAGAAGGTCGGTCCCATACAGACCGAGCGGAGGGTGGTCACATGTGGCGAACGGGTCTACGCGCCGCTTGCGGGGGATGCGCCGATTAGCGTGCTCGATGCGGCCACGGGCGAAGTGCTCCGCACATTGCCGGAGACAGACGATGCCGAAGAGGTGATTCTGTCCGAGGGCGTCCTTGTGGTACTGGTCAATCCCAATACGCCCGTCGGCCTCAGACGGGGCGTGCGGGAGCCACAAACCATCGTCGCCCACGACGCCGAGACGGGAGAATTCTTGTGGGGACACGACGTGGACGAGATCCTGCCCACCACCCTGGCGGCGGATGGCGGGCAAGTGGTTTATCACGACGGCGTGCGCATTGAAAGCCTAGACCTTCGCACTGGCCAAGAGCGATGGGCCTCGGCGCCAACCACGCAGGACGTCGAGTATAAGGAGCAGGCGAGCCCAGATAGCCCCGGCGCCGAGGAAAGCGCCATTTATGTCGCCCCCCAGTTTGGGCCTACCCTGATACTATACGAGGACGTGGTCGCTTTTGCTGGGGGCGGACAACTCAATGTAGTCTCAGCGCAAGACGGCGCCGAGCTTTGGCGGGGAAGCTGGGCGCTCTCCAATTACTCCGTGCCGGTGGATTTGTTTGGTTTCGGCGGACTTTTATGGGGTCCCGATCCCGACATGAACCTCTGGCGTCCGGTCGACGACAGTCTAGACGTCAATGGTTACGATCCCCGCACGGGCGACCTCGAGGAAGCCGTCAAGGGCCAGTACGGTTTCCGCTTCCAGCATCATCGCTGCCACCAAATGAAAGCCATAGGGCGCACGATTATCGCGGGCAGGGTCGGCGTTGAATTCCTTGATACCGAGACGGGCGTGGTTCGGCCCCACCATTGGGTGCGCGGGAGCTGCCACTACGGCGTCATGCCGGGCAACGGCATGCTTTATGCCCCACCCCACGATTGTGCCTGTCACGTCCGCGCCAAACTATCCGGGTTCTTCGCCCTGAAGTCTGAGCGGAGCGGCCCGCCCATTCAGCAGCCAGAAGCGAACAGGCTTGAGCGCGGCCCCGCCTTTGGGGAAATCCCGGCGAAGAACGAAGCAGGTCAGGGCGGTGACTGGCCCACCTATCGGCACGATAGCGGGCGCTCCGGGCGGGCCAGCACTTCGGTGGCTCCAGAGCTGAGGCTCCGTTGGCAAACGGACTTGGGCGGCGATCTCGCCGCCCCTGTGGCAGCCGAAGGCCGCGCTTTTGTGGCCTCGAGCGACACCCATCAGCTTTTCGCCCTTGATGCGGACAACGGAGAGGTTCTGTGGGAGTATTCGTTTGGAGGCAGGGTGGACTCGCCCCCAACCATTCACGAGGGGCTGGTTTTGTGCGGGAGCCGCGACGGTTGGGTCTACGCCCTGCGAGCTGCTGACGGCGCCTTGGTTTGGCGCTTCCGGGGCGCCCCGGAACGGCGGTGGATCGTCTCCAACGGGCAATTGGAGTCCGCTTGGCCGGTCCACGGAAGCGTTCTGGTTGTCGACGATACCCTTTACTTCGCGGCGGGGCGTTCGTCTTACCTTGATGGGGGAATACACTTCTACGCGCTTGAACCTCATACGGGCGAGAAGATCGCGCATAAGGTCTTGGATTCCCGCGAAATGGAAAGTCCCCAGGATGTGATGGAGCAAGGTATCGACGCCGTCGACGACAGAGGGGAGCAACTTGTGGTGGAAGTGGATCATGATCCTTCGCAGCTAGTGGATGAGCAAGGTATTGATGGGTACCTGAACGACGTGCTGTCCAGTGACGGGGACCATGTCTTCATGCGCCACCAAGTGTTTGATCTCGAGGGCAACCGGAAAGAAGCCGCAGTGCCTCACTTGCACAGTCCCGATGGCTATCTCAGCGGGGCGACCACGCCCCGGCTTTTGTGGACGTACGCCCCCATGTTCACCTCGCTGCATCAAGGGGCATTTTACGACCAGCGCCTCAGCCGCGCTCTCTTTCCTTCGGGACGTATTCTTGTGGAGGACGAGGAATACATCTATGGCTTTGGGCAAAACCACTACGATGACCCAAGACCTGAGACTGGGGGGGAATGGGCCTTGTTCGCAAGCGCGAAGGAGCAGGAGGATGTCCCTCACGGGCTTACGGTAAGACAGTACAGACAACGCGCCCTGGAGGGCGAAGCCTCGATAGGGTTCCGCTGGTGGCGCCCGGTCCCCATCAACGTCTGGGCGATGCTCCAGACGGACGATGTTCTGTTCATAGCCGGTCCCCCCTCGGAAAATGGACGCACCGTGGCGTCTCAAGGGGCGTTAACGGGCGAGAGCGAGGCCACCTTATTGGCCGTCTCGGCTCGCGGCGGCGAGACCCTGGCCGAGAAATCCCTGCCTACTACACCGGTGTGGGACGGAATGGCCGCTGCTGGCGGCCGCATCTTCATGACGGCGCGCGATGGGCGGGTTCTGTGCCTCGAAGCCGGCGATCGTGCTGAGTAAAAAGGGGGGCGGGATGTCTGGGCGATGAGGCGCGCAGCCGACGGCGTTGATTCCCGCGGGCGCACCATCCATCCCACGGTGTAGCGGCTGAAGATGTCCAAAATCACGTACCGGTAAAAATAGGTCCACTTCTCCGGCCCTTTGAAAGTGGCAAATACGCGTTTTTCAGGGATATACACGGTGTCTTTGTACCAGTATTTTTTCAGCCTGCTGCGCTCAAT
>JAWOFY010000356.1:0-2666 GCA_046497285.1 Candidatus Hydrogenedentota bacterium | reverse complement strand
TGGACAGCGACGAGGCC
Source organism: Candidatus Hydrogenedentota bacterium (assembly GCA_046497285.1). Taxonomy (GTDB): domain Bacteria; phylum Hydrogenedentota; class Hydrogenedentia; order Hydrogenedentales; family SLHB01; genus SKRY01. The sequence continues at coordinate 2,649 of JAWOFY010000356.1, read as the reverse complement.
AATGCCTTGTTGGAGGGGCCCACCCCGCGAGAGGGATGGGAAGATTTTTACGAGATGGTCTGATTCGCCGATGGGTATTCATGGACGTACGCTTCTTCCCCTTAGCACACCCGCCGCGCCATGACGGATAAAGTCTCCATGCAGACGATTGAACCGTCCGGCGCTCCGGAGCGGGCCGTGCTGGTGGGGCTTGCGTTGTCCGAGCAGCCCACGGACGAGGTGGACGAATCCCTTGAGGAAATGAAACGCCTGGCTTGGACGGCCGGCGCGGAGGTCGTGTGTACGATTGTCCAGCGCCGGGACAAGCCCGACCCGGCCACGCTCATCGGCCGGGGCAAGATCGCCGAGGTTCAGGCGGCCGCGGAGGAATGGGAGGCCGGGCTTGTCCTGTTCGACGCCGACTTGAGCCCGGCGCAAAACGCGAAGCTGCAAGACGCGCTTAACACCGACCCCGAGCGCCCCTTGAAGGTCGTGGACCGGACCCAACTCATACTGGATATCTTCGCGCAGCGGGCGCAAACCAACGAGGGCAAACTTCAGGTTGAGCTGGCCCAGTTGCAGTACAACCTCACGCGGTTGACGGGGCGCGGCGCGGAGATGACCCGGCTCGGCGGAGGCATCGGCACCCGCGGTCCCGGCGAACAGAAGCTGGAAGTCGACCGGCGCGTCATCCGCCGGCGAATCGATCGGTTGCGCGGCGATCTCGAAAAGGTGCGCAAGAGCCGCCGGGTTCAACGTAAACAGCGCAACGAGCAGGCCGTGGCGACGGTGTCCCTGGTCGGCTACACCAACGCGGGCAAGTCCTCGTTGCTGCGCGCTTTGGCGCACTCCGACGCCTTCGTGGAAGACAAACTCTTCGCCACGCTGGACCCCACAAGCCGCCGGTGCGACTTGCCCAGCGGACGGACCATCGTCCTTACCGACACCGTCGGGTTCATCCGCAAACTCCCGCACCATCTCGTGGCGGCGTTCCGCGCGACCCTCGAAGAAGTGGTCGAAGCGGATCTCTTGTTGGTCGTGGCCGATGCGGCTCACCCCGCCGTGGAGGACCAGATCCGGGCGGTGTACGATGTGCTCGAAGAGATCGGCGCGGCGGAGAAACCCGCGCTCACGGCTTTCAACAAAGTAGACATCGCCGATAGCGAACAGGCGCATCAGTTGATAAGCGGACACGACAGCCGGATTCCCGTGTCCGCGCGGACCGGCGAAGGGTCGGATGCGCTGCTGCGCGCTATCGATGAATACGTCCGGCCTCAACGCCAGCGGGTTCATTTGCGCATCCCCCAGCGGGAAGCGCGGCTCGCCGCGCAGGTTCATGCCAACGGCAAGGTGCTGGACGAACGCTACGAAGGCGATGACATCTTGTTGGACGCCGAAATCGAGCCCCACCTGCGCCGCCAACTGATTGACTACGAGTATGGGGAGTAACAGCGCGTGATGCCCAACTCGCCTTCGGACCCGCTGCCCCGAATACGCGTCGCCGCCATCGCCACGCGGGAGGACGCGATCCTGCTCGTCCGCCACGAAAAGCACGGCGAACGCTACTGGCTATTGCCAGGCGGCGGCGTCGATTTTGGCGAAACCCTCCCGGAAGCCTTGGCGCGGGAAGTGCGCGAAGAGACGGGGCTCGTCATCGAAGTGGGCGGCCTCGTCTTTGTACACGATTCCATCCCGCCGGATCGCCACCGGCACCAAGTGAATCTGTATTTCATGGCCCGCGTGGGGGAGGGGGAACCCCGGATTGCGCAACCCGACGGGCGGCTCGTGGAGGCGCGGTTTGTCCCGAAGGACGAGCTGCCGCGCCTCGCCCTCTACCCCGACGTGCGCGAACCCTTGGCCTCCGTGCTTTCCAACGGACCCGCCCTGCCGCCCACGTATCTCGGAAGTCTGTGGAAACCGTAACCGCCCGAGCCGGAACACGGCTTCGTTCAAAGAGGGAGTACACTCATCAGTGAAGAACGAGCGCACAAGCGTCTGGGATGCTGCGGAGCATCTGGTAACCGAGGAAGACATGGCCGCGTATTTTGAGGCGGCGCTGGAAGAGAATGATCCGTCTCTCATTGCTGCCGTCCTCGGAGACATAGCCCGGGCAAAGGGAATGTCTGAGATAGCCAGAAAGGCAGGACTCGGTCGAGAAAGCCTGTACACAGCGCTTTCACCAGAGGGAAATCCCGAGTTCGCCACGATCTTGAAGGTGGTCAATGCGCTTGGCCTACGGTTGCACGCAGCTCCAGGGAAAGAAGAATCGATCACATGAAAGGCGCTTGACGTGAAGGGGGGCAACGGCGCCTTAAGCGCCATGCACGTCCGCGGTTGAGCCGTGGCTCCCGTGGCATGAGACGCCATGCTGTCACGAATCAAATCCATCCCGTAGGGATGACAGCCGGTAGCCGGGGGTTGAGGCCGCGTGCGATAGCACGTGGGCGATACCCCCGGAAACTTGGCGGTGACGTAGCACGGGCTTCCAGCCCGTGATTCATGGCCTGGAAGGCCATGCCACCTCCTACCGCGTTCACTTCGCCATGCTGTCACGAATAAATCCATCCCGTAGGGATGACAGCTGGTAGCCGGGGGTTGAGGCCGCGTGCGATAGCACGTGGGCGATACCCCCGGAAACTTGGCGGTGACGTAGCACGGGCTTCCAGCCCG
>JAWOFY010000292.1:0-6540 GCA_046497285.1 Candidatus Hydrogenedentota bacterium | reverse complement strand
GGCCCACAGGTAGATTCAGCACGTTCGCGGCGCGATTGGTCATTAGCGCTAAGGCGTATTCCAGGGTGATGACGCCGGGCTCAACCAGCTCCGTGAGGACCAGCGCCAGACTCGTCTCGAGCCCCACGATGCCAAATGGCGCGAGTTGCACTTCCATGTCCTTCTCGGTCACCGTATGAGGGGCATGGTCTGTGGCGATGCAGTCGATGGTCCCGTCGGTCAATCCTTCCTTCACCGCCTCGATATCCTCGGCTTCGCGCAAGGGCGGGTTCATCTTCGCGTTGGCCCCATGCCTCACCACAGCTTCGTCGGTAAGGGTCCAGTAATGGGGCGCGGTCTCGCATGTGATGGGCAAGCCAGCGGCCTTGGCTTGGCGGCAAATAGCCACGCCGCCGGCCGAGCTTACGTGTTGTATGTGGACATGGGAATCCGTGAGCGCGGCCAGACGGCAGTTACGGTCGATGCGAATCTCTTCCATCGCCTTGGGCAACCCGGGCAAACCTAACCTGGTGGACGTGAATCCCTCGTTCATGGCGCCGCCTTCCATGAGCGAGGCGTCCTCGCAATGCGCGAGATATGGCAGACCGCACATGGCTGCGTACTCCAAAACGCGGCGCAGGACCCAGGCGCTCTCGATGTCGCTGCCGTCGTCGGTCACGGCCACTGCGCCCGCCTCGCGAATCTCCGCCATCTCCGTCATCTCGCCGCCGGCGCGCTTCTTTGTGGCGCATGCGCTGGGCCACACCTTGATGGGCGACCCCTCCCGCGCCCGCCGCTTTACGAAATCAACTTGGCCCGCGTTGTCAATGGCGGGATTTGTGTTGGGCATGGTCACCACCGAGGTGAAGCCCCCCCGCGCCGCCGCTTGGCCTCCAGTGGCGATGGTTTCCTTCGATTCGAAGCCGGGTTCGCGGAAATGAACGTGAATGTCCACGAGGCCGGGACATACCACGCAGCCGCTGGCGTCAAGCTGTTCATCGCCTTTTAGATTCTCGCCGATGGCCTTGACGCTGCCGTGCTCAATCAAGACATCGCCGGTTTGGGAGAAACCGGAGGCGGGGTCAATGACATGTCCATTGGCTATTACCAGACTCATGGCGGCGCTGTCCTTTCGGCTAGAGAGAACCACGGATATACACGGGTGAACACAGATAGACACGGAATTGCCGCGCGGTGTTGGAGCATTAGTGTAAATATAGAAGAGCGAATAAGATGAAATAGTTAATAGTTATAACTGAATTGGTATTGTTTTTTGGGTTGTGTAGCCAGTTAGAATGCCATCCTTGTAAAGCAATGGCTCTCAAAACTCCGTGTTCCGCCAACGCTTGTCGCTATTCACGAGCAAGTGCATGATGGCCATGCGGACAGCCACGCCGTTGCTTACCTGCTCCAGCACCACGCTGCGCCCGCCGTCGGCCACGTCGCTGGCGAGTTCGATGTCACGGTTGATGGGGCCGGGATGCATCACGATGGCGTGGGGCGGGGCCGCTTTCAGCGATTCCCGGTCCACGCGGAAAAGCCGGATGTATTCGCGCAACGTCGGCAACAAGGCTTTCTGCTGGCGTTCAAGCTGGATCCGCAAGACATACACGACGTCGGCTTGACTCAAGGCTTCCCGGAGGTCCGTGGTCGCCTCGCACCCCATACGCTCGATTCCCGGCGGCAGCAAGGTGCTAGGGCCGCACACCACCACGCGGGCGCCCAGTTTGGTCAGTCCCCAAATGTTGCTTCGGGCCACCCGGCTGTGCGTAATGTCGCCGATAATGGCCACTCGGACACCCTCCAGGCCCGCCTCGGGGTCGCGCTGGGTGTTGCGGACGTGTTCGCGCATGGTGTAGGCATCTAGCAAGGCCTGGGTCGGGTGTTCGTGATACCCGTCGCCCGCGTTGATGATTTGTGAGGAGTGCCGTTCGGCCAGCATTCGAGCGGCGCCGGCGTGCCCATGGCGGATGACGACGATGTCCGTGTGCATGGCCTCGATGTTGGCCAAGGTGTCGTGAAGGGTTTCGCCCTTGGTGGAGCTTGAAGTGGAAGCGGCCATCGCGAGCGTATCGGCGCTAAGGCGCTTGGCCGCCAGCTCGAAGCTCGCCCGTGTGCGCGTGCTCGGCTCAAAAAACCAATTCACCACGAGCCGGCCTTGAAGGAGGGGAACCTTCTTGATGCCGCTCTCGCGTTCGGAAATCTCAACGAATTGCGGCGCGGTGTCCAGAATCAACTCGATTTCACGCCGGGAAAGGTCTTCCAGGCCGATGAGGTCTTTGCGTGTCCAGCCCGCCGTATCCACCTCACTCATTGGATTCAACGTCCTCATCATTCTCGGGCGCCGGTTCGGGCGAATCCCCTCGTTCAAGGAGCACGGAATCGGCGCCATCCGTTTCCGTGAGCAAGACCGACACGTGGTCCCGGGGATCGCTGGCGCAGTAGCCGCCGCAAAAATCAGGCTGAATAGGCAATTCCCGTGCGCCCCGGTCTACCAAGCAGGCCAGTTGAATGCGCTTCGGCCGACCATAATCCATGACCTCGTCCATCGCTGCGCGCGCGGTCCGGCCCGCCATGATTACGTCGTCCACCAGAATGACCGTGACCCCGGTCACATTAAAATCGAAATGCGTTACCCCGCCGGCTTTCGCGGGCCGCACCCCCGACCGCACGTCGTCGCGGTACAAACTCGTCGCCAACGTGCCCACTTTGGGGCGTTGGCCCGTCGTGCGTTCGAGTTCCGCGGCCAAGCGATCGGCCAACGGGCGGCCCCGGCGGAGGATGCCCAGCAGCGCGACGTTGTCCATCGAGGGGTGAGCTGCGGCGATCTCCCGCGCCATGCGCCGGATCGCCTCCGTCACGGATTCCTCGTTCATGACGACCGTGGCGGGTGATTGAGAAGAGTTGGATGCGTTCATGGGTTTCCTGGCAAAAAAAGCCCTTCTCACGGCCATGAGAAGGGGGCGTCTCGCTCTATTGCGCCGCACCGCGGCCGTACAGTTTTGGCGTGATTGTACTGGCGCAGGAGCAAACAGTCAAATAACGAGTGAAGGCGGCGCCCCAAGGGAGCGCGTCCGTCGCCTCATGCTGGGATGCGGCCGAGGTTGAACATGGGGGTGGGGGTGTCCTGCGTTGCGAGATGGATTTCCGTGCTCCCATGACGCACTGCCTGCCGGGCCATCGCATAGGCGAGGTTGGGGCTGTTGTTCGACTCACTGATGTGGACCAAGACCACGATATCAAGGCCGTCGTGGGCCAGTTTGGCAAGCAGGGAGCAGGCCTCCTGGTTCGACATGTGCCCGTGCCAGCCGCGGATGCGCTGCTGGATGGCAGGGGGGTAGCTCCCTTGGCGCAACATCTCGGGACAATGGTTCGATTCGAGAATCAAGGCGTTGGAGCCGCATAACTTGGTTCGCACGACGGCCGAGGCGTGGCCCAAATCCGCCGCGATCCCCAGCTTCACGCCGCCCGCCTCAACCGTATAACTGACGGGATCGGCGGCGTCATGGGCCACGTTGAAGCTCGCCACCCTCATTCCGCCCGTCTCGATGGCCTCGCCTCCTTCAAAAACCTCGACGCAGGGAAGTTTTCCGACGATTCGGGGCAAGTTTTCGCGGGTTCCTGCCGTCATATATACGGGAAGGTTATGCGAGCGGGCCAAGGTGCCGACGCCATTGACGTGGTCCCCGTGCTCATGGGTAACAAACACGGCGCGGAGCGAGTCCAGTGATTCGCCCGCGGCGGCGGCGCGCAGTTTGAGTTGGCGAAAACTAAGCCCGTTGTCGATGAGAATGGCGTGATCCGGGGCGGCCACCCATAGGGCGTTGCCCGAACTGCCACTGCCTAGCAGGCAAAAGCGGAGCACGGCGTATCCTTTCCTATAATTCACATAGAAAGCGTCCGCCAGCGCGGCGTCCTTCCTGTCGCGGGCGCGGCGGCGGATAGAGGCGATGGGGCGCAGTATACCAAGGGCGGACGGCCTCCGCAATTGACAGTAAATGAGTTCAGTGATATAGTGGCATGTGACTTGCTAGGGAGCACGGAAAGACTATGATGCACATGGAGCACCGGTTGGCGCAGACGCAAAGCCAGCGTCTGATGCTGACCCAAAAAATGCAGCAGGCCGTACAGATCCTGCAGTTGTCCACGCAGGAGCTGGAGCAGTACGTCGAGCAGGAATTGCAGAATAATCCCGTCCTTGAGGAGGTCGCGGATGATAACGCGGTGGGTCTATTGGAGATGGACGGCGAAACGGCCTCCCCTTCGGCGGATGCCGATAGCTATGAGGACGTGGCTTTTGATGTGGATGCATATGCCAAGGAATGGCGCGAAGGGCCCAGCGAGGGACAGGATCTCAGCCGCAACCGGGAGAACGACGAAAGCCGGGAATATTATCAGAACTCGATAACAAGCGGGGGAAAATCGCTTACCTCGCATCTCCTCGAACAGCTTAACTTCGTTGCGCGCGACGACAGGACGTATGCGCTGGGCGAACGAATCATCGGCGACATCGACGACCGGGGCTATTTTACGGGTTCGCTGGAGAACATCGCCGCGGAGTTTGAAGCCGCCGTCGGCGAAGTGGAAGGCGTCCTGCGCATCATCCAGACGTTTGATCCCCCCGGCGTGGGCGCCCGTACGGTCACGGAGTGCTTGCTTCTGCAGATTGACGCAGAGTATGGCGGCGATGAGCAGCTTCGCGAACTGGTGTCCAACCACCTCGAGGAGTTGGAAAAGCACCAGATTCCTAAGATCGCCAAGGCCATGAAGATCACGCCGGAGCAGGTCGAAGCCTTGAAGACCAAGCTCAGCCGGCTCAACCCGTGGCCCGGTAACGAATTCGGCGGCGAACCGGCTCCCTACATCCAGCCCGATGTCATCGTCGAGAAGGACGAGGAAAACGACGATTACGTTGTGTACCTGGCGGATGAATCGTTGCCCAAGGTGCGCATTAACGAAGCCTACCAGGAATTGGCGCGCAATGGTCACGTAAACTCCGAAGAGAAGGAGTATATCCGCCAAAAAATGGAGTCGGCGCGATGGCTGCTTCGCAATATTGAGCAGCGCAAGCACACCATTCTCCGCATCGCCACGGCCATTATCGAGGTGCAACGGGATTTCTTGGATAAGGGCGTGGAAGGCATCAAGCCGCTGACGTTGCAAGAGATCGCCGACCGGGTCGGGATGCACGAGGCCACGATAAGCCGCACCACGCGGGGCAAGTACATTCAAACGCCCCAGGGCTTGTTCGAGATGAAGTACTTCTTCTCGTCCGGGTTACGCAACGATTCCGGCGAGTCGCAGTCCTCGAAAAGCGTCCAATCCATCATCAAGCGGATGGTCGAGGAGGAAGACAAGACGAAGCCGTTGAGCGACCAGAAGATTGCCGAGAAGCTGAAAAAGGACGGGATCCATATCGCCCGGCGCACGGTCACCAAATACCGCGAGGCGATGGGGATCTCACCGACCGCCATGCGTCGCTCGTACGGCAAAAGCGCGGTCTAATACGTCTTCCCATGCCAGCTTCGCCAAATCCATCTCAATCGCCGCCCCCGGCCTTCCAGCCGCACGCGGTCACCGTGCTTACCCTTGTGCCAAACGCCGGGGATCGGCTCGTCCGGTGCTTGGAAAGCGTGCAGTGGGCCGATTCCATATTCTGTGTGGTGGATCCCCGCACCACGGACGGCTCGGGCGATGTCGCCCGGCAACACGCGAGCCGCGTCGTCATCCACGAATATGTGAACGCCGCCGATCAGCGGAATTGGGCGTTGCCCCAGCTTCAGACCGAATGGACCCTGGTGCTGGACGCTGACGAGTGGGTCTCGCCGGAACTGGCCCGCCGAATCCAGACGATCATCGCCGATCCCGCCAGCCGCGATGGCTACCGCATACGCCGCCTCTCTTATTTCCTGGGCCGGCTCATCCGCCATGGCGGCTGGGAGCGCGACTACAACCTGCGGCTGTTTCGCACCCAACGCGGCCGGTACCTTGAAAAGCGCGTCCATTCCCGGGTTGAGGTGGAGGGGCCCGTGGGGGCTATTGAAGAACCCATGTATCATGACACCTACCGCGATTTCGACGAGTATTTCGCCACCTTCCAGCGCTTCACGACCTGGGGCGCTCAAGACCTCTACGACAAAGGCCGCCGCGCGCGCTTGGCGGATCTTGTGCTTCGCCCCCCAACCCGCTTCGCCAAGATGTATCTCCTCCGCCAAGGCTTCCGCGACGGCTATCACGGCGCCGTGCTGGCGGGCCTGGCTGCCTTTTCCGTCTTCACCAAGTATGCCAAGCTCTGGCATTACCGCCACAAGGACGCCGAAACGGCGGAGAATTAGCAAGGAGATGCATTTACCTGCGTCGGATTGATTAACTCTTCCCGTAAGTGCGCGGCGTTGTCGTGGCCTCCATCCTGCGGTATACTCTCCCACTATCTGGATTACGCACTTGCGCAAGGAATACGTGAACCAACGTTGAAGGAGCGCCATGTCCCGGGGGGCTTCGTGTGGAAAAGATGAGCGCTAAACGCTCACATCGTCTCCCCTCGAGGGGAGAATTCAAAAA
>JAWOFY010000271.1:0-3829 GCA_046497285.1 Candidatus Hydrogenedentota bacterium | reverse complement strand
AAACAAGAACGACCACCCTATCCCTTTGAATCATACCATGACCAATGGATAAACTACTGCGCCTATGATTGTAAAGCCCTCTACGACGTCTTAGGAATCTTCATCAAGACCATAACAGACCTGGGAGGAAGTATTGGTTATACCATCGCCAGCACCGCTATGAAGACCTTCAGGTTAAACTATCTGAAAAGCCACGGAATACGAAGAGCAGCTTCTGCAAATGGCGCAAGATCGTTTGGCCCAGATCGCGGCGCCGGCGGCAAAGGCGTTGGCGCATATGGGGAGTGAGGACGCTATCCCCATTCTACTCGATATGATTGGAGCGTCCAGCGGAGAAAAGGGTGAAGCGGCGGTGTACGGGTTGGGCCTGCTGGGAAATGAGGAGGTTCGTGACACCCTCCGTGACCGGCTGGATCGAGCTTCGGGGGCGACGCACTTCCGTATTGCGCGGGTGCTGCATAAGCTCGGCGATCCGGCCGGGACGAATGTCTTGCGCCAAACGATTCAGGAGAGCCCCACCATCGCGGAGGAGGCGGCCATCGTGCTGGCGCGGGACGGGGATTTTGAAGGAAGACGGTATTTAAATCAACAATTGCAGGAACGTTATGACCCTTATCCTCAGGCTGTCGTGCGCAGGGCCCGGATGGTGACAGCGCTTATCGAAGGCCAGGATCGGGGGGCGCTCTCGGCGCTTCAGCGGTTGCTTCAGAGCGATCATGGGGCTGCGGATAGGGCCATCTTAAGCCTAGCGGCGCAGACCGGCGTACGCAGCGTGATGCCCCTTGTAGCGCCCAAGATCAACAGCGGGAACGATGAGGTGGCGCTCGCGGCGTCCATGACGGCGGTCGCCATCGGCGATCCCAGGGTCCGCCAACGCTTAATGGAGGTGCGCGCGTAATGTCCGATAGAGTCCAGGTATTGCTTGAAGGCCGCGTGCAAGGTGTGGGATACCGTTACGCCACGTACCAGAAAGCAAAAGAGCTTGGCGTGAAGGGATACGTCAAAAATCTCCCAGACGGACGCGTGGAGGCTGTGTTCGAAGGCCCGAACGACAAACTGAAATCCATCTTGGCGTGGTGTGAACGCGGCGGTCCGCGGTTTGCGCGAGTGGACAATGTGGAAGTGAATTGGCTGGAAGGCAAATCGCACTACCGAGACTTCTCCGTTGTGGACTAAGGGCGACCACAAGGCCTAATCCACTTCGCCTTCCCCTTCATGGGTGGACGCGAAGGGGATAGGGAGAATGGTTGCCTTTTTCAACCCCCAAATTCGGGGATTCGTGGCGGAGGGCATAAGGCGCGAACTTCCGGGCAAACGCTTTGCGGGCGCTGTGGCGTATCGAGCATATTCATCGCGCCGGCATCGGGGCTGCATCGCTCGCAATTCGATGGCGTTTTTCATCAGAAATGCGATGGCGCAATCAATTGGAATCGGTTGAGGGGGAATCCGAGGACGTATCTAGTTGGTCAGGCAGTACGATGCCAAGTCTTTTTGCCCGCTCTCTCCATTTCTGCCGCGCCAATTGTTGCATGTCTTCAATGGTGTCAATCTCATCCACAATCTCCATTCCAAGTAACGTTTCTACAACGTCTTCCATGGTAACCACACCCGAGAGTCCGCCATACTCATCGACAGCCACTGCAATATACTCCTTATTTGCGAGCAGCCGTTCGAAAAGAACTTTCAGGGAGACCGTTTCAGGAATCAACGTTACGTCGCGCTTAATTTCCTTTAACGGTATAGATTTGTTTCCTTTAAACAAATTATAGTACAGGTCGTTTTTTAAAACGTATCCCGTAATATTTTCTTCCGTGTTCCCAAAAACCGGTATTCGAGAAACATGCATATCCTCGTTCTCTTCTAGAGCCTGCTCTATTGTGAGTTCTTCTGATAATCTTATAACAACAATACGTGGCGTCATTACATCACGGGCTTTTAAGGAATGAAACCGGATGAGGTTTTTTAATATTGTGGACTCCCCCTCCTCAAACACGCCTTGTTCAAACCCAAGCTCGGCCATTGCGCTAAACTCCTCGCGGCTTATCGTGGGCTCTTTCTGATCGCTGGACAACCATTTAGTAATTTCTTGCGAAAGCAATACAAATGGGTACGTGATAACTATTAGTATCTTTGTTGCTCTGCCCGCAAAACCCGATAGTTTTTTCCAGTAGGTGGCTCCCAGTGTTTTGGGGATGATTTCCGAAAACACGAGTATGGCTAGGGTGACAAGTACGGAGGTTACGCTCACATAGGCGTTGCCAAGAACAACTTGGGTTTGTGCGCCTACTCCTGCTGCTCCGACGGTATGCGCAATGGTGTTCAAGGTTAGAATCGCCGAAAGCGGCCGGTCTATATCGGACTTGAGTTCTCCCAGTATCGCGCCCTTCTTGGACCCCTCCTGTTCCAGCACTGCAATGTAAGAAGCGTCCATTGAGAGCAGTACGGCTTCGAGGATTGAGCAAAGGAACGATACCCCGATGGCCAGCACGAAATAAAAAAGCAGTAATACCATAGACGCCTAAGATAACCTATTCATCGTCCCTTACACCAAGACTTATCCCCAGAAGAAGCGCAGATTCCGCCAAAACCCCTTTTGGTTTCCTAGGGCGCCGTATCCTCCGGGCGGGCATGCAAAAGCCTACCGCGGCAACAACCCGCGGCCGGGGATCCAGATTACCAAAAGCCAAGGGACTTTCTCATTGCCGGTGGAGCAAAAACCGGAGGCTTGACACCCCGGACACATCATACGCCTCCTCGCCAAGGTGATCACCGTCAGGCTGGAGACCGTGTGCATCGTGGAAGGACTGCCGAAGGACTTCCGCGGGTGAGGGGGTGAGAGCGGAACAGCTCCAGACTCGCCTCACCTCCGGCTCAGTTCTGGCCACCCCGAAAGACAGGCGAGAAAGAAGCGTCGCTTTTCATCGGAGGCGGTACCGTGGCTAAACGTTTCGATGGCTTTTTCGGCGCTCTTAATCAAGGACCATGCCTTATTACGCCGAAAAGGCTCCGTCAAGTCATAGTCCGCCTTGTCCTGCGGTTCAACGAAGCTGGCCGCCACCGTCCGGCTGTCGTTCGACACGTATTTGGCCCTACCCCCCAATCGCCGGTTAGGTCGCGTGCCGGGCACACGTTCACCTACTCCAGAAATTCAGAGGGGACGTCAAGGGCCTCTTCCAGATTGGCGTCCTCTAAATTCGCGCCCGTGAGGTCCGCGTCGGTGAGATATACGTTGCGAAGATTTGCGCCCTCGAGGTTCGCGTTGGTGAGGTCCGCTTCGCTGAGGTAGCCGTTCGAGAAATTTGCATTCGCGAGGTTCGCGCCCGTGAAGTTCGCGCCTGTAAGGTCCGCTCTACTGAAGTCCGCGTCCGGAAGGTCTGCGTCCTGGAAATCCGCGTCACGGAGGTCTACGCCAGCAAAATCACGTTCCCCGGCCGCATAGTCTTGCAGTAGTTGGGACGCATCCTGATACCCTTCTTCGGGCTCGGCCTCCAGCTCGGATTCCGGCTCATCCAGTTCTACATCGTTCTGCTCAGAACAGCCTAACAAGGCAAAAGCGAGCGCCATCGCCACTATACCTAACTGGCACTTGTGAAAAGCGTTCCGGGTAATCATGTCTCGTCTCCTGTGTTGAGGGGGAAGCCATTGCGCCTCCTCGTTGCCGCTCCTATAGCAGCGCCTCTCTTACCTTAGTACGGCGCTCTGACGGGGATCCGCCGTCAATGGTTTGAAACGAAACCATTATAACACCCGCCCTTTGCCGTTGCATCGCGTAAGCCCCCAATCGCGTATAAGGCGGTGTTTACATCCCCCAGCCCTTCGGGCCAGCCCC
>JAWOFY010000267.1:0-8156 GCA_046497285.1 Candidatus Hydrogenedentota bacterium | reverse complement strand
CAGTGGAATTGTGCGCGAGTGCCGGCAAGATGGCGGCGGTACGTGGATCCCCCTTCGCCAAGGGAATCGTGCGCGACTGCCGGCAAGATGCCGGCGGTACGTGGATCCCCCTTCGCCAAGGGAATTGTGCGTGAGTGCCGGCAAGATGCCGGCGGTACGGGGATCCGGCTTTCGAGGGGTGGCTCGTAGGGCCGGGGGATGTAAACACCCGTGTACGCGAACCTAACGGGCGATTGGGGATTTTGCGTTATTGTGGCGCGGGGCGGGTGATTTGCGGTATCCTGAAACTGGTGAATCAAGCGCAACGTTCGTGAAGCTGGCGGCGCGCAGACGCGCGGCGTACGGTTCTCGCCCGAGATTAAGTAGAGATGAACGCGCATTCTCTTCCCGTTTCCGCATTTCCCCTTGATATGACAGGACTGGTGGTGTGACCGTTTTCGAGACCCTTGGCCAAGACGCGGCCGAACGGATCCGTCCGGCGGCCGTGGAGCACATGATCCGCGAGATTACGGGCGCGGGCGGGCGCGAGGTGTTTTTCGCGGGGGCGGTGGACGAGGACGGGCTCATTGAATCGGTCCGCGTGTGCGCGCGCGGGACGGCGGCGGCGGTGCCCGCGTTCATCGAGAACCTCGAAAGCGGCGACGTGGTCCTGCACAACCACCCCTCGGGCAACATCGCGCCGTCCGAGGCCGATTTGCGCTTGGCCACGACGTTCGGGTTCCACGGCCACGGGGTGTACATCGTGGATAACGCGATCACCCGGACGTACGTGGTCGTCGAACCGTTTCAGAAGCGCGCGCATCAACCGCTGGATCCCGATGAACTCGCGCCGTTGTTCGCGCCGAACGGTCCCATCGCCCGCGTGCTTCCCGGCTACGAGGCGCGTCCGCAACAGACGCGAATGATGGAGGCCGTGGCGCGCGCGTTCAATCATGACGCCACCTCGGCCATTGAGGCGCCCACGGGCGTCGGCAAGACGATGGCGTATCTCATACCCGCCATCTTGTGGGCGGTGAAGAACAAGGAGCGGGTGGTCATTTCGACGCGGACCATCAATCTGCAGGAGCAGCTCATCCATAAGGACATCCCCCTGCTCAAGAAGGCGCTGGATTTGTCGTTTGACGCCGTGCTCGTCAAGGGCCGGGGCAACTACTTGTGTCCGCGCAAGCTGGAGCGCGCGTTGAGCGAGGCGACCCTGTTCGACGATGAAGACGACAAGGCCTCCCTGGACAGCATCGCGGCGTGGGCCGAGAAGACCGAGGACGGCAGCTTGTCCGATTTGCCGTTCGTGCCAGCGCGGGAATTGTGGAGCCGGGTCTGTTCCGAGGCCGACACGTGCAGCCAGGCGCACTGTCCGTCCCCGCGCAAGTGCTTCGTGGGCAAGGCCCGGCGCGACGTGGCGAAGGCGGACGTGCTCGTGGTGAATCATCACATGCTGTTCTCCGACTTGGCCATCAAGAAGGAGATCGGCGATTTCAGTTCGCTGGCCGTGTTGCCCGCCTACAAGCGCCTCATCCTGGACGAGGCCCACAACGTGGAGGACTCCGCCACGGACTACTTCGGCGCGAACGTGAGCCGGTTGGGCGCGCTCGCGCTGCTGGGCCGTTTTGTCCGGTCCGACCGCAATCAAGAGCGCGGGCTGCTTCCCTATCTCAAGACGAAGCTCCTCAAGGAAGGCTATTCCTTCGACCGGCAAGCCGTGGACGAGATTCTCGAACTGATCGACAACGAGGCGCTGCCCGCGTTGAGCGCCGCGCGGGAAGCCCTGCTGAGCGCGTTTTCCGCCTTGCGCAGCCTGGCCTCGGAGAAATGTAGGGGATTCGGCAAGGAACTGCGCTGGCGCTTGACGCCGGCGGTCTTGAAAGACCCCGACCTCCGGGAAATTCACACGGTGTACGTGTTGCCCGCCGTGGAAGAAGTGGACGCCTGCGTCAGCGCCATTGTGAAGCTGGTCCAGAAGCTGAAGAAACTGCCGGTCCCGGACGACGCCGAGGAGCCGCCCTTCGCCGCCGAGATTTACCAGTTGGACGGCTATCGGGAACGCTTGGCCACGCTCGGCTCGACCCTGCCCGCCATGACGAAGGAGACCCTCGACCCGAACACCGTGCGTTGGATCGAGATCGACACGGAGAAC
This sequence comes from Candidatus Hydrogenedentota bacterium, assembly GCA_046497285.1. Classification (GTDB taxonomy): domain Bacteria; phylum Hydrogenedentota; class Hydrogenedentia; order Hydrogenedentales; family SLHB01; genus SKRY01. The sequence continues at coordinate 6,022 of JAWOFY010000267.1, read as the reverse complement.
GCGCACGTGCTCCGCCTGGCGCGGTGTCCCCTGGAAGTTGGGGACGAACTTGCGGAGTGGGTGTACGAGAACCTGGACACGGTCGTGCTCACGTCGGCCACGCTCACCGTGAACAACAGTTTCCACTTCTTCATGAAACGCGCCGGCGTGGACCGCATCCAGGGCCATCCCGTGGAGACGCAGTTGCTGGACTCGCCCTTCGACTTCAGCGAACAGGCCATGCTCTGCATTCCCCGGGATCACCCCTTGCCCGACGCCCCCGGCTTCCTTGACGCCACCGTGGACGCCATCCGAAAAGCCGTTGCCGTGACGCAAGGGCACGCCTTTGTCCTGTTCACCTCGTATTACGCCTTGAACTACGTCTACCGCTGCCTGGACCGGGAGCTTCGGGCGCAGGGCATCACCCTTTTGCGGCAAGGCAGCATGAACCGGAACGAGCTTCTGACGCGTTTTCGCGAGGATTCCGCCAGCGTGCTTTTGGGGACGGATAGTTTTTGGGAAGGGGTTGATGTTGCTGGAGAGGCACTACAGTGTGTTATACTCCCAAAACTTCCATTTCGCGTACCGACCGAACCTATCGTCCAAGCCCGTGTGGAAGCCATCGACGCGGCGGGGGGTAATTCCTTCATGGAATACACGGTCCCCCAGGCCGTTATCAAGTTTCGCCAAGGATTTGGCCGGCTTATCCGCCGCCGCGACGATCGGGGCGTCATACTTGTCCTTGATTCTCGCGTCGTCACGAAGCGGTACGGCCAAGCCTTTCTCGGTTCGCTTCCGGGCGTAAAGGTTGTTCAAGGCCCTCACGAAGCGGTCTTCCAGGCCTTTGCGCGGTTTTTTGATCAGACAAACCAGTAGGATTGACTCATGGATCTTAACATTCGCATTGACATTGCCCGGGCCAAGTCTTCGGCGGTTGGCGCCGAGCATGGCATTACGCCCACGGAACTGAAGGATATTGCGCCCCGCGTCTCGGAACTGCACCAGACGCTCGCCCGTGAACGAGCCGAGGGGACCTATGGGTTTTACGATCTCTATAAACAGACCAAGGTTTTCGAGGATGTCAAGGCCACGGCGGGCCACTTCCTCGAGCGTGGTTACGACAACCTGGTCATTCTAGGCATTGGCGGTTCGGCCTTGGGCACGCGCGCCCTCGCCACCGCGCTGCTGCCGCCGTACTATAACATGCTCAGCACGCGCGCCCGCGGCGGCTACCCCAAAGTCTTCATCATGGACAACATTGATCCCATGACGTTCCGCCAGATGATGAAGGTCTGCCAGCCGAAGAAGACCCTATATAACGTCATCTCCAAATCGGGCAAGACGGCCGAGACCATGGCCCAGATGATGGTGGTCACCGAAGCCATCGAGAAGAAGCTCGGGCCGGAGGCCATGAAGGACCATGTCGTGGTCACCACCAACCCCCGGGATGCCGGGGAAAGCCTGCTGCATCCCGTGGCGGACAAGTACGGCCTCAAGGAATTCGCCGTCCCCGCCAACGTGGGCGGCCGGTTTTCCGTCTTTTCGCCGGTCGGCATGTTCCCGGCGGCGATGCTGGGCATGGACCTCGACGGCATGATCGAGGGGTGCGCCGCCATGGACGAGCGGTGCTCCAAGCCGGACATCGAGGAAAACCCCGCCTACCTGCGCGCCGCCCTCCAGTACGTCCTGGACACGGAAAAAGGCAAGACGATGTCCGTGTTCATGCCCTATGCGGACGGGCTGTCGCATGTGGCCGACTGGTACTGTCAGCTTTGGGCGGAAAGCCTGGGCAAGCGGTACGATTTGGGCGGGGACGAGGTCAACGCCGGGCAGACCCCCGTCAAGGCGTTGGGCGCCACGGATCAGCATTCCCAAATTCAGCTCTACCGGGAAGGGCCGAACAACAAGCTGTTCTCGCTGGTTGATGTGCGCAAATTCGCTAAGAGCTTGCGGATCCCCGATGTGTTGCCCGAACTGACCGATCTCGGCTACATCCGCTCCAAGACCATGAACAAGCTCATGGCGGCGGAGTTCAAGGGTACGATGGACGCATTGAAAACCAGCCAGCGGCCGGTGATCCGGATGCAGCTTCCGCAGATTAACGCCCATACCGTGGCGCAGCTCTTCTACATGCTCGAGGTAGAAACCGCCATGGCCGGCCGGCTTTATAACGTCAACGCTTTTGATCAACCCGGCGTTGAAGAAGGCAAAAAGATAGCCCGGTCAATTATGGGAGGAGATGCTTGAGTCCAGCCGTCCCAGAAGCGCCGGCGTACGGAGGTGGCGGAGACACGTTGGGAGCTCGGCGATACCGGCGAGCCTTTATCTTCTGCGTGTTAGCCTGCATGGTGGTGACGGGGTTGCTTTGGTTCGCGGAGCGCTATTTGCGCTATGAGCGGGCTGAACAGCTCTATCAACAAGCGCTCACCCATGTAAATGACACAAGCGCCCAATTCTTCTTGGACCGCGCCGTGGAACTGGACGAGGAGCAGAGCCCGGATGCGTCTCCTCGTTATCTGTGGGCGCTGGCGGAACGCGAGACGGAAGAAGACGCGCTGGAGGCATTCGCCGAGGCGTGCGCTCAGGACCCGCGCAATCCGGGGCTCGCCATGAGGTACGGGACCGTTCTCTACCTCAATGGCCAAGCAGGCGAGGCGGCGGAGGTGTTCGCCAGAGCCAGCGCCCATGCGCCGGACAATGCATTGCCGCTCTACTTGAGGGCCGCCGCGTTGGCGCGAACCGCTGATGGGGAGGACGACGGTAGCCACGCGGACCGGTTGGCCGAGTCGTTGGCGTTGACGGCGCGAGCCAATGCCGGCCGCCAAGATGTGAGGTATCCGCCTCCCGTGTGGTCCGACGCCTTGCCTCGGCAAGGGCAATGGCGTGCTTACCAACGGCGGCGCATCGTGGAACAAACGGGGAACGTGTTGCGCCACTATGCGGATAGGGTGTTGGCCGCGGCGCGGCGTGGCGCCGAGGAAGGAAATACCCCGAACGGGGAGGGGTGGTTGAGCGTTATTGAGAAAATGGGCGAGCGTATGGCGCAAGCCCCCAACGCTGGGACCCGCGCCTTGGTGAATGGCCTCCTCATTCAGCGTGATAGCCTTCGCGCGCGCCGGGAAATGGGCGAATCCCATGGGGAAGAAGGATTTATTCCAAATCCAGAAGCTGCAAGCCAGCGGCTCGCCGAAGTGGAGGATGCCTTGCTGGTTCTGGGTGTGTTTGAAGACCAGTGGACGGCTCGCGCCCGGCAGGAACGCCAAAACCACATGTTTCCATTACGGCTTGCGGGCTATACGGCGGCCGGGCTTGTGTTGCTGATACTAGCGGCTGGGATTGTGAGCCGTTGGAAAGGAACCACGCGCGAGCACTGGACCCTCCGCCATGGCAAGCGTTTGCCGCTCGTAATGCTGGCCGCCGGTCTGCTGTTTCTGCTGTGCCTGGCGCTGGGCGCCGCAGTCTCGCTATGGAGCGCGGAGCCTTCGGGCTGGTTGGTCGCCCTTTCTGCTGGATGGCTGGCGACAGCGCTGGGGATAGGCGCCTATGGCGTGTATTACCCGCATACTGTCTTGACGCCCCCGAGCCAGGTCGATGCGGCAGGCGGGCTTGAAGATGAGAACAGCACACCGGCTGCGCTGGACGCCGGTTATCGCCGCGCCAAGGCCGCGTTGATTCGCCGGTACCTCGGCATTTTGTTTGGCGTTTGGGTGTGCGCGTGGTGCGTGTGGGTGCTTGGCTACCGTTTTGCCGTTGGCGTCTATCCCTGGGAATTCCGGCTTATGCCGTCGCTGCTGGTGCGGGACGAGTTTGCGCTGGCGTCGGAGATTCTTCAACGCTTGGGGTGAGCGCGCCGTTGCCGTAGAGAGCGCCTGCCCTTTACGCGCGCGGCAGTGCGTATAAAGACGTTTTCTCCAAGAAAACCCTTTTCTCCGCTAAATCGCGGGGTATCGCTTGACATTTGCGTCAAAGAATCGCTACAATTCACGTACCTTCTGTGTATACTGCAAATTGGGGTGGGGAAACGCCCGCCCATATCTAAAGTCCATAAGGAGTATGTGCCGTGAGTGATAACGAAACCAAAGCCTACACCACGTTTCAAGCAGCTAAGATCTGTCACGTGACCCATCACAGCATCAAGAATTGGATCCGGCAAGGGTTGATAAAGGCCTCCCGCACGCCGGGCGGCCATTACCGCATTCTGCAGGAAGATCTCGACGCTTTCCGGGAGAACTTCGATATGTTTCCCCGCGAGCGGACGCCCGAGAAGAAGAAGATCATGATCGTGGATGATGATCCCGACGCCTTGGCCATGATGGAGAAGATCCTCAGCAACGAAGGCTATGAACTCATCAAGGTGAGCAATGCTACCGAGGTCGGCCTGAAGGCCGCCCAGATGAACCCCGATTTGATTCTTCTCGACTTTCTCATGCCGGAACTCGACGGCTTCCAAGTGTGCCGGGCGTTGCGGGAAAGCGAGATCACGGCGGATACCCCCATCATGGCGGTTACCTGTCTCACCAAAGAAGAAGATATCGAACGCATCTTTGAAGCGGGCGCCGACGATTATCTGGCGAAGCCGTTCAAGGTCGAGCAACTTCTGGAAAAAACAAGCGAATTGCTGAAGCGCGGACGTGTAGCCGAGTAGTTCGGTCCGTGGAGATGTATGCCGAACAAAAATCCCAGACGGCGGGGGATTGAGCGAAGAATCCTGACGTCTATCCTGTGGGTTGGGATTGTGCCCATGGCGTTGGCCCTCATTGGGGGCTATGTCGCGTTGCGCGCAACACAACGCGCCGATGCGATGGACGACCTGAGGGCGGCGGCTGATACGACCGCCGAGGGATTGCATTTCGCGAGTACGGCCCGCTTACAAGGGGTTACGCGTCTCGCCAACGAAGGGCGGATTGTAAACCTTCTTCAATCCTTGGAGGAAAGGCCGTCCCGGCTAGAACCGCCGGCGCAGGACCGGAAGGCTGTCCTTGATTGGATGCGCCAGATGGTGGACATAACGCTGGAGCCGGTTAGCGTCCTTACGGTGTATGGTCCCCAAGGAGAATTGCTCCTGACCACGTCTGCCGAGGAGGAAGGCCCGGCGCCGTCCCCTTCCATTGAACCGATCGATGAAGCAGGTTACATTGATTTTCATTTTCCGCCTGAGAGTTCCCGGTACGAGGTTGAACTCGCAGCGCCCATAAGGGCCCCGGAAACGGATGCGGTCTTGGGCTATATCGCCGAAGTCGCCAGTGTGACAGACACCCTCCATTATCTATACGGGGGGGGCGCTGGTATGCCGGAGCGGGCGTGGCGCAATAAGTACCAGGTCATTGTAAGCGAAGACAAGGAGCCAACGGTGTTGCGGCCAGCGGGGGAGGAAAGTCCTCACCCGTATGAAGCGAGACCGGTGGCCCCTTCGCTGTTGGAGGCCATTCGAGAAGGAGAGGGGCGCGGGAGTGTCCAGCGCATTCGCGATTTCGAGACCAGCGATACGCGGATTGACGCCTTCGTCGCCTACACGCCGCTTTACGGAGTTCCCGGCGGTTATCTTGTCGTGTACCGGCCGTTGTCGGCGGTCTTCGGCGGTCTTGACAGGGGAGTGGCCATCGCGGCGGCGGGGGCGGCGCTTCTCGTGGCCCTGCTGTGTCTTCAGGCGTACCGTAATGTTCACAACAATGTGGTGCGCCCGGTCTCGCTCCTTAACGAGGGCGCCCAGATCATCGGTCAGGGCGACCTCGAACTCAAACTAAAGATCGACACCGGGGACGAGATTGAGGGGTTGGCCAACTCCTTTAACAAGATGGCGTTGGCCCTGAAACGCAACATTCGCCGACTCGAGGAGTCGGAGGCCAAATACCGCAGCGTGGTCAATTCGATGCGGGATGGCATCCTTCAGACCGACCCTAACCAGATTATCACGTTCTTGAATCCGGCGGGCGTGAAGATCTGGGGATTGGACAGTGCGGAGGAAGCCCTCGGGCAGAGCCTCGAAGAGTTCTTCCTTGTGGGCAACGATTTGGCGCGGCTGAACAAGGAGTTGCAGGCCCAA
>JAWOFY010000266.1:0-5891 GCA_046497285.1 Candidatus Hydrogenedentota bacterium | reverse complement strand
ATAGCGGTTGTTGCTAATGCCGATAAAAAAGGGCAGCAGCGGCGAACCGCTATCCCGGGCAGCGGCCACGGGGAAGTAGCGCTGGTGCACTCCGGCAAGCCGAGTTCGGCGCCGAGCGCGCGCACTTCGTCCTTGAAGAGTTCGCGCAAAGGCTCCAGCAACGCGAGGTTCATCTTCTCGGGCAGACCGCCCACGTTGTGGTGGCTCTTGATGGTGGCCGAGGGCCCCCCTGTAGCGGATACGCTCTCGACTACGTCGGGATACAGCGTGCCTTGAGCGAGGAAATCGATTTCGCCCAAGGACTGGGCCTCTTCGTCGAAGATTTCGATGAACAGATTGCCGATGGCCTTGCGTTTGGCCTCGGGGTCGCTAACACCGGCGAGCCGTTCGAGAAACCGGTCCTCGGCGTCCACATAGCGCAGGTTGATCTGGAAGTTATCGCGAAACACTTGCTGGACCCGCTCCGGCTCGCCCTTGCGCAACAGGCCGTTGTTCACGAAGACGCAGGTGAGCCGGTCGCCGATGGCGCGGTGGATGAGCACGGCCGCCACGCTGGAGTCGACGCCGCCGCTCAGGCCAAGCAGGACACGGCCCTCCCCCACTTTCCGGCGGATCTCTTCGGTGGCCGTCTCAAGGAACGAGCCCATGGTCCACTCGCCGCCGCAACCGCAGACCGTGTGCACAAAATTGGAGAGGATCCGATCGCCCTGCGGGGTGTGGACCACCTCGGGGTGAAACTGGACGCCATAGAATCGCCTTGCGGAGGCGGCAATAGCAGCGTGAGGGCAGTTCTCCGTAGACGCAATCGTCTCGAAACCTTCCGGCAACGCGGCGACCGCATCGCCATGGCTCATCCAGACTTGGGTGAATTCGGCCACGCCTTGGAAAAAGCCCCGCGAGTCGCGGTGTTCGAGATGAGCCACGCCATACTCGCGCTTGCCGCAGGGCTCCACCCGGCCGCCAAGCTGATGGGCGAGGATTTGGCACCCGTAACAGATGCTCAGGACGGGGATATCCAAGCCGAAGATGGCGGGATCGGGCATGGGGGCATCCGGCGCAAGCACGCTGGCGGGTCCGCCGCTGAGGACGATGCCCGCCGGATTCAGCGCCTTCAATTCATCCGCCGAAATGGTATACGGGACGATGAGACTGAACACGCGGGCCTCGCGCACTCGCCGCGCGATGAGCTTGCTGTACTGCGCCCCGAAATCAAGAACGACGACCGGCTGTTCCGCTCCGTGCATGGGTTTACCGCCACACCTGATAGTTGGGGGGCTCTTCCGTGATGGTCACGTCATGGGGATGACTCTCCCGAGCACCGGCCACCGAAACGCGGACAAACATGGCCGTCTCGCGCAATGCGCGAAGGTCGGCGCTCCCGGAATAGCCCATGCCCGCGCGCACGCCGCCCACGAGCTGATGGATGTAATCCCCAAGCCCGCCCCGGAAGGGGACACGGCCTTCGACGCCTTCCGGAACGAGTTTTGAATGCTCGGCCTCAAACTGCATGTACCGGGCCTTGCTGCCCCGTTGCATGGCCTTGACCGAGCCCATGCCCCGGTGCACTTTATAGGTGCGGCCCTCGTACAAGACCGTCTCGCCCGGGCTTTCCTCGGTCCCCGCGAATAGGCTACCGATCATGACGCTCTCCGCCCCGGCGGCCAAAGCCTTTATGATGTCCCCCGAATATCGGATGCCACCGTCACTTATGATGGGGACGTCATGCTCGGCCGCGGCGGCGCCCGCCTCGAAAATGGCTGTAAGCTGGGGCATGCCCGCGCCCGCCACGACGCGCGTGGTGCAGATGGAGCCTGGCCCCACCCCTACTTTCACCCCGTCAGCCCCCGCTTCGATGAGATCACGCGCCCCTTGTCCCGTGACCACATTGCCCGCCACGAGGTCGGTTTCCGGGAACCGTTCCTTGACTTTGCGCACGGTGTCGATCACCAGGCCGGTATGGCCATGCGCCGTGTCCACCACAAGGAGATCGACGTGGTTTTCGACAAGCGCCTGCGCCCGATCCAGCTCTTCGTCGCCCACGCCGATGGCGGCTCCCACGCGCAACCGGCCCATGTCGTCCTTACAGCTATGAGGGAAATCTCGCGCCTTGGCGATGTCCTTGATGGTTATGAGGCCCCGTAGAATGCCGTTCTCGTCCACAATCGGCAGCTTCTCGATACGGTGCTGATGGAGCAATTCCTTCGCCCGCTCGCGGCTCGTGCCCGGCGGGATGGTGACCAGGTTCTCCTTCGTCATCACCATGTGAATGGGCACGGAATAGTCATCAAGGAAGCGCAGGTCCCGGTTGGTGAGAATCCCCACCAGCTTACCCGTTTCATCCGTGATGGGCACGCCCGACACCCGGTAGTGCGCCATGAGGTCTTCCGCCTCCTGGACGTTGTTGTACGGGCGCAGGGTGATGGGATGGGTGATGATGCCGGCTTGCGAACGCTTGACCTTGTCCACTTCCGCGGCTTGTTCATTGATGGATAAGTTCTTGTGAATCACCCCAAGGCCGCCCTCCTGGGCGATGGCGATAGCCAAGCGCGCCTCGGTGACGGTATCCATGGCAGCGCTCACGAGGGGGATATTTATGGTCACGCGGCGGCTCAATCGCGTGGAAAGATCTACATCGCGCGGCATGATGTCGGAACGTTCGGGCCGCAGAAGGACGTCGTCGAAAGAGAGTCCTTCCATAAAGCGGTCTTCGGGATAACGCATGAAGCCTCCAAATTGCAGGCGGGACGGGTAACGATGCCCGGAAGGCCAATTACGGAAAGTATACGTCCGGGGCAGGTATTGTAGCTGGAGCGGCCCATTGAGTCAAATCAGCAAATGCCGCTTCTACGCGGTTGAATCCGCCAGATTGAAGGGGTGCGTGGTTGTATGATACGATTTAGCGGATACACAAGGGAGTGATCTGTCTTGGGCATGCCGGATGTGATGTTAGTCCGGGCATTTTGTGTTGGAACGGTAGGCGGTGTCAAAGTATGTTCGAATCGCTAAGCAAACGGCTTGAAGGCGCCTTCAAGAATCTTCGCGGTCAAGGTAAGCTGACCGAGAAGAACATGAAGGAGGGGCTGCAAGAAATCCGGAAGGCCCTCCTTGAGGCGGACGTTAATTACCGCGTCGTCAAGGATTTCATCAACGAGGTCCAGAAAAAGGCGGAAGGCCAAGAGGTCCTCAAGAGCGTTCAGCCGGGCCAACAGATCGTCAAGATCGTCCACGACGAGCTTGTCTCGCTGATGGGCGGGGACAACGCGCCGCTTCAAATGGCGGAAAAGCCGCCCACGCAAATCATGCTCGTTGGTCTTCAGGGCCAAGGCAAGACCACCACGGCGGGTAAGCTGGCCGTGCATCTCAAGAAGCAGGGGTATAAGCCTTTGCTGGTGGGAGCCGACGTATACCGCCCGGCGGCCATTCGCCAGTTGGAGATTGTGGCGGAAAAGGCGGAGGCCCAGTTCTTCAGCCTGGGCGAACAAGCCGACCCCGTGGACTGCGCCCTCATGGCCCGGGGCGAGGCCCAGGTGCGCGGATGCGACGTGATCCTGTTGGACACGGCCGGCCGGCTTCACGTCGACGAAGAGATGATGGGCGAGGTTCGGCGGATCCAAAGGTCCATCAAGCCTCAAGAGATCCTCTTCGTGGCCAACGCCATGACCGGTCAGGACGCGGTCAACTCGGCCAAGATGTTCCATGAGGCCGTACCGCTCACCGGTGTGGTGCTGACCCAAATGGACGGCGACGCGCGCGGCGGCGCGGCGTTGAGTCTAATCAAGGTCACCGGCTGCCCCATCAAGTTCATCGGGACGGGAGAGAAGCTTGACGCGCTGCAAGCCTTCCATCCCAAACGCATGGCTGACCAGATTCTGGGCATGGGCGATGTGGTTTCGCTCGTTGAAAAGGCCCAGGAGGTCGTGGACCAAGACCAGGCGGCCAAGTTCCAAGAAAAGGCCCGGAAGGCGAGCTGGGATCTCGACGACTTCCTTCAACAGATGCAGCAAGTCAAGAAGATGGGCTCGTTCAGCGACCTGATGAAGAAGATTCCCGGCATGAGCAAGATGATGGACCAAGGAATGGACTTCGACGAGGACCAGATGAAGTACACCGAGGCCATCATCTATTCGATGACGCCCAAGGAACGGCATAACCCCAAGATTATCAATGGCAGCCGGCGGCGCCGGATCGCCATGGGCAGCGGGACCTCCGTGCAGGCAGTGAACCGGCTTCTAAAAGACTTCGAGCAAAGCAAGAAGATGATGAAACAAATGATGAAGGATTCGAAGAAGAAAAAAGGAAAGGGCAAGGGCGCGTCCATGCGCATGCCCTAATTAGGCAAAGGGAGATACAGTATTTCATGGCGACAGTAATCCGGTTGCGGCGTGGTGGCCGCACGCATGCTCCATATTACCGAATCGTGGTGGCCGATAGCCGCAAGCGGCCCCGGGGGCCGGTCATTGAGGAGCTGGGCTATTACCACCCGGCAAGCCCCTCCGAAACAAAATACAAGCTGAATGGGCCGCGGGCGCTGGAATGGCTTAAGTGCGGGGCCAAGCCCAGCCCGACGGTGCGAAATCTGCTTTCGCAGGAAGGCATCCTTGAGGCGAAGGCCACGGGCCGCTCGCTGACGCCCGCCGCGGAAGAGACAGCCCCTCCGGAGGCTTCCGCCAGCGCGGAGGAGACATCCGGCTCGGAATCGTGACGTGAAGGACTTAATTGAACTAATCGCGAAAAAGCTCGTGAGCCATCCCGAGGACGTGCAGGTCCGGGTGATTGACCGGGCCGATGGCCAGGCTTATGAGTTGCGGGTTCATCCCGAGGACATGGGCAAAATCATCGGCAAGAACGGGCGTACCGCGAAGGCCTTGCGCACGTTGCTTAATTCCGCCGCTTCCAAGCAAGACATTCGCGCCAATCTTCAGATCGGCGAGGAATAGGCCGAGAATCCTTCCTGGATCCATAAGCCATGCCCGAAGAACTCGTGTATAGCGGCAAAGTGGTGTCCATCCGTCCGGATCGCCGCGAAGTCCGAATTGACCCTGTTCCGGGAATGGAGGAGCGGATTGAAGCGGAGGGATGGGTTTGGTTTCGCGAATCCACGGGCCGGGAATGGAAGTGTAAGGTTGTAGAGGTGCGGCGGACCGGCCAGGGCGCCGTGATCACGATAAGCGCCGGAACGCCCAAGGACACGGTTGCAAGATTGCGCGGCGCGGAAGCGTTGACGTCCGCCCCTCCGGAAGGCGAGTCCGAGCCTATGTATGGCCTCGAGGATTTGCACGGACTCGCGGTGGCGCATGCCGATGGGACCATGGCCGGTCACGTTACGGACCTCTACGAGGGGAAGGCGCACGACATGGCCGCGGTGGAGACGCCGGATGGCGCCGAACTGATTATCCCTTTGATCCCGCAGGTGGTCGAGTCCGTGGACTTGGAAGCGGGGATCATAACGGTAGGCGATTTGACGCCGTATAGTGTATCCGATGAGGATTGACGTCCTCACGCTGTTCCCGGAGATAGTCGAAGCGCCCCTGCGCGCCAGTCTGCTGGGCAAAGCGCAGGAAAAAGGGGTGCTTGACGTGCGCGTGACCAATATCCGCGATTTCGCCCACGACCGGCATCGCACCACGGATGACGCCCCGTTCGGCGGCGGCGCGGGCATGGTGATGAAGTGCGAACCCATTTTTGAGGCCGTGGATAGCCTCCGGGGCGAAAACCGGTTGGACCGGGTTATCTTGATGTCTCCGCGCGGCCGGCGCCTGGATCAGGCTTTGGTCCGGGAATTGGCGGACGCAGGCGATTTGGCGGTGATTTGCGGCCGCTACGAAGGTGTGGACGAGCGCGTGAGTCAGGGGCTATGCACGGATGAGATTTCCATAGGGGATTACGTCTTG
>JAWOFY010000238.1:0-5614 GCA_046497285.1 Candidatus Hydrogenedentota bacterium | reverse complement strand
GAGGTGGGATACCGGGAAGTCAAGGTTATGACTGAAAGCAAACGAAGGGAGGGTACCGTATGTCCATATTGTTCGAACCCGCACGGCTGGGCGCCCTTGAAGTGAAGAACCGCTTTGTCCGTTCGGCGACGTGGGAAGGGATGGCCAAAGAGGACGGCCGTTGTACCCCGCCCCTTGCCGAACTAATGGGCGAGTTGGCCGCGAACGACGTGGGCTTGGTTATCACCAGTCACGCCTATGTTAGTAGGGAAGGGCGGGCCGGACCCTGGCAACTGGGAATCTACAATGACGAGATGATCGACGGGCTTAGCCTCGTGGCCAAGCGTGTCCATGATGCCGGCGGCAAGACGATTGTGCAGCTTGCCCATGCCGGGTGTCAGGCCCGCTCCGATTTGACAGGGCAGGCGCCCATCGGACCGTCTACCCTTGAGAATAGCGAAGGAGGGACCTGCCAGGAGATGTCCGCCGAAGATATCCGGCGGGTAATCGAGGCGTTCGGGCAAGGCGCGCGCCGCGCCAAGGAGGCCGGCTTCGACGGTGTGCAGATTCATGCGGCCCATGGCTTTCTGTTGAGCCAATTCCTATCCCCCGCTTTCAATCGCAGGACGGATGAATACGGGGGCGGGCCCGCCAATCGGGCGCGGATCGTGTGCGAAGCGTTTGACGCAGTCCGAGCGTACACCGGCCCAGACTTTCCGGTTCTGGTGAAGATCAATGCGGCGGACTTCCTTGACGCCGGCGGCCTAACCGAAGAGGATTCCCTAGAGATTTGCCGTATCCTAGGGGATAAGGGGCTTGACGGCGTGGAAATGAGTGGAGGGACGCGGCACTCTGGCCAGTTTATCCCTTCTCGCACCACGAGGCCCGAGTCGCCCGAGGCGGAAGCCTATTACGGGGATACGGCGAGGAGGTTCAAGCAACAGCTTGACCTTCCGCTCATTCTCGTCGGCGGCATCCGTTCCTTTGAAGTGGCCCAGCTGCTGGTGGAAGAAGAAACAGCGGATTTCATCGCGCTGGCGCGCCCGTTGATTCGTGAGCCGAATTTGGTCAAGCGATGGAAGGAAGGGGATACGACGCCTGCTCAATGTTTGTCGGATAACCTATGCTTCAAACCGATTCTAGCGGGGAAAGGGCTTTCGTGTCATTGGATCACCAAAGCGGCGAGTAAACACGCGTAGCCGGTGGGAGAGATCGGCGCGCCGGGTCAAGGTCATGGGCGTAGGAAGAGGGTGAAAAGGAGCGCCGCCGTATGAGGAAGCGCATTGAGCGGTTTTTTCAGTTGGAAGAGAAGGGCTCCAACATCCGCACGGAGGTAACGGCGGGGATAGCCACGTTCCTTACCATGGCCTATATCATCGTGGTGAATCCGGCTGTCCTGTCGGAGGCGGGCATGCCCTTCGCGGGCGTGCTCTTCGCCACGGTGATGACCGCCGCGCTCAGCTCGATCCTCATGGGCTTGCTCGCCAATCTGCCCTTCGCCATGGCCCCCGGTATGGGCATCAACGCTTTCTTCACCTATACACTGGTCCTGGGCATGGGGGTGGAGTGGCAAACGGCGCTGGGCGCTGTGTTTGTCTCAGGGGTGATCTTCGTCATCCTGTCCATCCTTGGCGTTAGAGAACGCATCGTCGCGGCGATTCCGCCCACGGTGCGCTATGGTGTCGCCGCGGGCATCGGCCTGTTCCTCGCGCTCATCGGCTTGACGAGCGTCGATTTTGTTGTGAGCGACGAGGAGACGGTGGTGGCCTTCGGCGGACTTACACCCCAAGTGGCGGTGTTCGCCGTGGGGCTGGCGGTGACGACATGGCTCGTCATTCGCCGGCTCCATGGCGCCCTGATTCTCGGCATCATCGCCACGTCCGTGCTGGCGCTTATCGTTAGTCAAATTATGCAAGCCGCGGGCCAGGCCGGTTTCGCGGAAATGCCCGATGGGGTCTTTGAGTGGCCCAGCTTCGAGGTGTTTCTGGCCCTGGACATCCCGGCCGCCTTGACCCTTGGGATGATTCTGCCCATCTTCACGTTCCTATTCACCGATATCTTCGATTCGCTCTCCACTTTCGTCGGCGTATCGGAAGTCGGCGGCTTCATCGACCCCAAGACCAACCAGCCCCGAAACGTGGGCCGGGCGCTGCTCGCCGATGGGATCTCGACGACCTTGTCCGGGCTTCTTGGCACTTCGAGCGGCACCACCTACATCGAGAGCGCCGCGGGAGTCGAGGAAGGCGGCCGCACCGGGTTGACCGCCGTGGTGGTCGGGGTGCTCTTTTTGCCCTTCATGTTCTTCAGCCCCTTACTCGCGCTGGTTCCCGCCGCCGCCACGGCTCCGGTGCTCGTGCTGGTGGGCCTGTTCATGTTGAAACCGCTGGGACGCGTGCCATGGGACGACTTCGAGACGGCCATGCCCGCCTTCCTGGCCCTCATCCTGATCCCCCTGACCCACAACATTACCCAAGGCATTGTCTGGGCGTTTCTCGCGTACACGGCCATCAAGTTGTTGCGCGGCAAATGGCGGGAGTTGACCGTCACCCTCGTGATCATCGACATCCTCGCGATCATCGCCCTGCTCGCCCATTAAGGGCGGGCGCTATGCCCGATACGGCGTAACATCAAACACGCGATGCGCCCAGTCATTCGCGCGCCCCGCCTGATGGCTCACGGCCAGCACGGCGAGCCCTTGCTTGGCGGCGTATTCGCTAAGGAGTGACTCCGTTCGCATGGCGGAGTCGTGATCAAGGGCGCTGGTGGGTTCGTCCAGCATAACGGCCCGGGGGCCAAGGAGCAATGCGCGAACGAGCGCCACGCGTTGCCGCTGCCCGACGGAGAGCTGGCTTCCCGGCTGGTCAAGGACAGCCTCTTCCAAACACAGCCGTTGGAACAAGGCGCGGGCGGCATCCTCGTCATACGCCGCCCCGTTGGCGGAGGCATAGCGGAAAGGCCGCTTGAGATTGTCGCGCACGGTCCCTTCAATCATGATGCTCTGCTGTTCCATAAGCGGAACGCGCCGGCGGTAGAGGGGCCACGTCATCTCTTGGCGGGGCTGGCCGTCGAAGCGTATGACGCCCTCCGAGAGATCCGTGAGCCCCGCGATGACGCGCAGCAAGGTCGTCTTACCGCAGCCGGACGGCCCCTGCAACGCCACGATTTCGCCTTCATCCAACGCTAGATAGATGCCTTGCAGCAGCGCCTGCCCGCCCGCCGCAACGGTCACATCCTGCAGTTCAAGCAACGGAGTAGACAAAGCGTTTTCGTTCACGATTCCGCTTCCGCTTGGTAGACCTCGGATTGCATGCACCGTTCGCGAAAGTCCTCCATGGGCGTACCTTCGTTGAGAAGGTCGATGCCATACTCGTCCACCAAGGCAAAGAACGCGTCGATGGCCTCCCGGATGCGGGGAGCGTCTACCTCTTCGAAATCGGCCTGCAGCCCCTGCGAAATCTCGACGTACAGCACCGGCAACCGGAGGATGCGGACTCGCTCCATGTACGCCGGAGCATCTTCCACCGCAGCCTCGGCTTCGTCGAACAGGGCATGCGCCTGTTCCACGAAATCGCCTCGGAAGTACTCGTCCACCGGCGGGGGCGCATTGAAGTAGAAGTGATGGTTGCCTTCTTCGGCGCGATCGTGGGTGAACGCGATGTAATCCCGGACGTGTGGCGCGGCGTCGCCGTAGTACAGGTCAAGGAATTCGGTTAGCGTCGTCTCGTAGTCCCGCTCGGGATCCCACAGGAACCGCGCCAACAAATAGTTGCGCAGCGGCGCCATCTCGCCGTGGCCGGCGCTGTTGTAGTTGCCTTGTTCGAAAATCCCCTGGACATCGTGCTCCACGAAAAACTGAATATTCGGGCGCAACGACCGCAGATTGGGGTGGGGTTGATGGTAATGGGAGAAGTTTGTCGTGTAATCCCAGATGAATAGGTTGTCTGTCAGCTCTTGCCAGCCCCGGATGTCCTCCGCGAAGGCCTCGTTCTGGCCCGCATCGCACTCTTCCAGCGTATGGCTGAAGCAGCATTCGATGCTGCATAGCCGTATGGCCACGTTGTCGCGGGGGACGATGTTTTCCGGGGGCGTACGGGTGTATTGATAGGCCAGCGTGCCCACGTAGCGATCGGGATAGTCTTCGCGGATGGCGTCCGCCACTTGGTTGACAAAATGAAGCAAAGGGCCCGCCTCGCTGCCTTCTTCTTCCGCGATAGCTTGGCAGGCTTCGCACTGGCACGGGTTGCGCCAATCGTTCTGGGACACACTCACCACGTCGGCCTCCGGGACCTCCTCGAACCGTTGGCGGACTTGCTCGATCACGATCTCGAGCACATCCTCGTTGGTCAGACAAAGCTGGGCGTGCTCCCATCGGCGCTCTCCGTCAATCAAGGAGTAGTACTCGGGATGATCGTCGAAGTATTCGCCAGGCGGCACGAAGGGGTAGAACGTGTGAACACCATCGTAGTAGAATCCGCCGCCGTGCTCCTCCCGCGGACTGGTAATCCAGGCGCCGTTCAAGCGGTTCCTCAGGTTCCACATGGGGTCGCTGGCCTCTACCCAAAACGACTCACGATACATCAGCGGCGGAACCACAGTTTCGTCGATGTCCGGCAATTCGAGCTGCTCCCGTTCGGGCACATGACTGACTTCGGCCGTGAGCCAGCGGCATCCCCAATGGTCGTCCAATAGTCCATAGACGCCGTAGGCCGTGCCCCGGACGGGTCCGCCCACAATGACAAGATGCGGCTCGGCCGTTTGGATATGGTAACCTTCATCGCCGAGCCGATCCCAGGCCGGTTCCACGCCGACTTCATCGAGGAAACGGTTATCCCCCAAAAGGATGGCCCGTTCCGGCAACGGCTCCTCATCTGTCTGGATGGGCAGACGGGCGCCTGTCATTTCCGCGAGGTGATGTTGAAGATCGTCCGCCGCCGTCTCCACGACAGGCGGGGCCTCCGCCGGGTACACAATGACGTAGGGACTTTTTCCCCCTTCCGCGATTACCAACTCTTCGCCCGCGCTTACTGTCATCCCCGCAAGCACGGCGAGCACCGCCAGCGCGCAATATCTCATGGCTTCTTTCCTCCGTTATCCGGTGTTCGTAAACGTTGAAGCCCATGATACCGATACCGCCGCCCGTAATGCACGGCGTCCATAGCGTTGAAAATGCCGCTGGCACGGGAGATTGCTATACGCTAGCGGGTTCGAGGGCCGTCAGGGTGGCTTCGTCCAGGAACGTGTCCCGCTTAATGACGCGGGTGGTGACGGGGTCGAGTTCAAGCAGGCGCAGGAGTTCCGCCGTGCGTATGCACGCGCCGCTCTCCTGAACGATGGTGTCCACGTCCACCGTGACGTGATCGCCCTCGTGTTTGGTCAGGCGGATGTCGCGGATCATGGGGCGGACATCGATTTTCACCATGCCGCTTTCAGGGCGGTACTGCTTATTGTGGCGATGGCGCTTCCTTTTCTTGGCCTGTTTCGCCTTGCGCTCGACCTCAATGGCGTCCCGGCTCAGAAGCGCCTCGATGCGCTTCTCCAGCGCATCCGCATCCGCCGCCGCCTCGAACGTGTAGGCGAAGCCGCGCGCGCTGCTCATGAGCGAGGGCGCCTTGAGTGGGACCTCCTTCGCGTTGTA
>JAWOFY010000214.1:0-3015 GCA_046497285.1 Candidatus Hydrogenedentota bacterium | reverse complement strand
GGCCCTTATAAAGGATATCCTGTTCCCAGATATTCTTTAACTCCCACCACAGGGTCTCGATATACTCGTCTTCGTAGGGTTGATCCAGCAAATGCCAAATCTCGCCCGCGGCGCCCCTATTGGCGCCGGAGCCCGTGACCAAGGTGGCCTCGGGCTTTTCAAGGGTGCTCCCGAAGGTCCGGGTTCCCAAGTCGGGGCCGTCGATGCTCATCGCGGCGGGGACGGCGTACACCCGGACATGATCCAGCGCCACTGCGTCGTCGATCAGGTCGTGCACGCTAACACCCGGCGCGAAATCGTGCGCGGAATGCCGGACCGGAATCATGATCGCGCCGCGTTCGAAGTCCGTGGGCTCTCCCGCGGCTTCCGTGGTGAAGGGCCGCTGAATCACCCTGGTGTGCGCGCCCGCGTCTTGAAGCCGGTACAGGGCGCGCGGCGCGAAATAGCTGTCCCACCGCATGAGGTAGGCGTACTCCGACCGGCCGCCCGCCAATTCGCCGCCGTCGTACGTCACCTCCTCGATGCGCGCGCCGAGATGCGGCTCCGGGTCTTCCTCGAACGTGACTGCGTCAACGCCGAAGGCCAGGGGCTTGGTCCAGGCGGAAACATCGTAGAACCGATCGTCCTCAAACTCGGTTTGCGTCTCCATCATTGCGCAAATCAACCGGAACTGCGGTTGCGCCAGCGGAATAAGCACGGCCTCGCCCGGCTGGTATTCGCGGCCGCTGGCCTCCAGTGGCGTTTCCAGTTCGTGAATCTCAATCCGGTGGCGCAACATCATCTTCAACATGGCTTGGGCCCGAGCGCGATGCTCGTCCAGCGGGATGACGTACGCCTTGACGGGATGCTCCTTGGCGAATCTCGGCGCATCGCGAAAAAACTGATGTTGAAAACCGAGCAGATCTTCGCGCATTTCGAGCGCCGCCTCCAAGGTCGAGAGCGACGTGGCGAATTGATTGCGAACCGTGTACGAATAGGTCAGCGTTCCGTGCTGGTCCGTTTCGCGTTCGACCGCGCGGGAGGAGGCCTGTTCATACAGAATGCCTATCGCGCCGGTTATGTCGGGATAGGTGGAACCCTTGCCGCTGAAGAAATCGTCGAAGGTCTCGCGGGTGAAGAACAACTCGCCCAACTCGCCGAGGCCTTGCGACAGGTGGTCGCGGGCGATGCGCGCCGTAAGCGCTTGATTGAGCGGCGGCGTACGCGGATTGACACGGTCCTCGACGCCAGGCTGGAAGAAGTAGGTGGACTCGGATCCCATCTCATGGAAGTCGCACAAGAGCTGCGGGCGCCAAGCGTTCAACACCTCTTGGCGGGCCTGCCCCTCGGGATGCTGAAGCGCCATGTAGTCCCGATTCGGGTCGAACCAATAGTGGTTCGTCCGGCCGCCGGGCCAAGGCTGGTTATGCTCGCGGTTGGCGGGGTCCTTCACCGTGGTGGCGCTCCGGTTGGCGTTCACCCAACTGGTGAACCGGTGGTGGCCGTCGGGGTTCATCACGGGTTCGATGATCACCACGAGATTATCCAGCATCCGCCCCAACGATCCGCCCTGGCCCGCGGCAAGGTGATACAACGTAAGCATCGCCGCCTCGACCCCGCTGGCCTCGTCGCCATGGACGCTGTACCCCAGGTACACCACCGCCGGCTGACCCGCCAAGGCCTCGGCGTCCACCGCGTCCGGATCGTCGCCTATGCGCTGGTTCGCCTGGCGGATGGTCTCGATTTGCTCATGGTTAGCGGGCGACGTGACCACCGCGTGGATCAAGGGGCGGCCCTGATACGACCGGCCTTGTTCATGAACCGTGACGCGGTCGCTGGCTTCCGCCACCGCCTCGAAGTACGCCACAATCTGGTGGGGTTCGCTGTGGCGTTCGCCAATAACATGCCCCAGCACCTCCTCCGGCGCGGGCACTTCCGCATGGACGTAATGCGCGCCCGTCTCCGGTAAGGGAAGCTCCTCCGCGAGGCGAATCTCGCCAAAACTTGGGAGGCTGAAGGTTAGAAGAATCGCACTCAGGCATGCCGCGACAAACAAGCGTTTCATCGTAAGGATCCCCTTCGTAAGGCCGCCGTGGCGCCCTTGCCAATCTCTGCGGAACGCCAGCCCACGGGGTCCAGGACGGATGCTCCACCGGGACGCCGCCGGTCCGCGCTCCATGTGCCATGAAGATAGTAATCTTCTAGCCAATCCCCCGCCCCATTGTCAACCGGCTCCGGCGCCTTGTCTTCGAGGGCGCCCTCATTCGCCAGGGGATTCCTTGCTACAATAGTCCGCCGAGCCAGACGAAGGGCGCGGCGCCTGCACGAAAGAGGGTTTGCGCGCGGGGGAAGAGGTGGAGAACGACCGTGGCGGAGGGAGCCCATTCGTAGTAGCGGTCAACCGCTTTCTGGCCTAGGGTAGACTCCATCAGCCCCTCGTCGCGCAGCCGGCGCAGGTGTTTAAGCGCTTCGGGGTTGTCTCTGAGGCTCAATTCCGCGGGACAGTCCGGCCCCTTCGCATCGGAGTCGTCATCGTCGCCTATGTCATCGGGCAGCGAGCCGCTCAGGTAGTCTTTTACGTTGGGGTAGAATTCCCCGAACGAGGCGTAGCGGTCCCAATTGTCGTCGCTACGGCAGGAGTGCTGGGCTCCATTACTCAGCACGCCCAATAGACGGAAAGCCCCATCATCAGCCAACAAGGGGCTGCCCGAAGAACCGCCCTCCGTGAGGCCTTCCTCCCAAAGCACGCGGATTTGATTCTTGAAGCCCAGGCTGCCCGCATCCTCCTTCGGATTGGTCACATAGCCGGAGGAGATCCGCATGTGGCTCCTGTCGGGATGATGAATCGAGATGACGGGTTCATCCATTAGCCCTCGCCCATGATCGCCAAGATCGACAACATCCTGGCGTGGTTCGATCGCTACGACGTCGAGGACGGGCCCGAGGCATCGAACGAAGACTGATCTGCCCCCACCCCCGGCCTTGATCCGGGGTGCCTTTCCCGGCATCCGCCGATCCGCGTACCAGGAGGCGCCG
>JAWOFY010000212.1:0-9728 GCA_046497285.1 Candidatus Hydrogenedentota bacterium | reverse complement strand
CTGCGAGTAAAAACCGTGATATCACGCAGCTTTACCCGCCCGCCGCCTAACGTTATCTCGCGGGAAGCTCCCGCGGTTTCCTTCTCGAAGGTTTCGGTTACGGTGGTGGGGTAAAGCTGTTGTTCCCGCAATTTACGGCGCGCGCCCGCCGCTGTGTCGGCGTCAATAACGCCTTTCACCGACTTGCCGCTTGCCGCTATGGCCTCGTATTCAAAAACCGCCATGAACCCGCTTCCGTGTTTGGTAGGTGATATCTGATTTTTAGACTACCTCGCCCTCAGTCGAGTACTTCTTCGAGGAGTTCGTCGCGCGTTACGCGCAGCACTTCCTCAATAGTGGATACGCCCTCGAACACCTTCGCGGCTCCGTCCTCACGCAAGGTGCGCATGCCGTGCTTCTTTGCCTCCCGCTTGATAACATTTGAATCGGCGCCCTTCAGGGTCAAATCCTGTACCCGTGGCGTCATGACCAGGAGTTCAAAGATGCCGGTCCGGCCCATATACCCTCGCTGCTGGCAGTGATCGCATCCCGCGCCGTAGTAGGCGGGTTTGCCGGCGGCTTCCGCGGGATCCAATCCCAGATCGCGGATGCTTTCGGGTTCCGGTTCGTAGGCCTGTTTGCAATGCGGACAAATTCGCCGGACCAAGCGCTGGGCCATGATGGCGATGGTCGACGAACTCACAAGGAAAGGTTCAATGCCCATGTTCACCAGCCGCGTGATGGCGCCGGCGCTGTCGTTGGTGTGCAGCGTGCTGAACACCAAGTGGCCCGTCAGCGACGCCTGTACCGCCATCTCGGCCGTCTCAAGGTCGCGGATCTCTCCCACGAGAATAATATCCGGGTCTTGGCGCAAAATGCTGCGAAGCCCCGAGGCAAACGTAAGCCCTATCTTGGGCCGCACCTGGATTTGGCCAATGCCGCTCATCTGATACTCAATGGGATCTTCCACCTTGATGATATTCTTATCGGGGGAATTCACCCGCTGTAAACCCGCGTACAACGTGGTCGACTTACCCGAGCCCGTGGGGCCCGTCACGAGCATGATGCCGTGTGAACTGGTGAGGAGCCGATCCACCAGCTCGTAATCCTTGCGCGCCATGCCCAGTTCTTCGAGCCCAAACAAGAAACTGCCCTTTTCGAGGATACGCATAACCACCCGTTCGCCGTACGCGATGGGGATGATAGACACGCGGATATCAATCTCTTTTCCGCTCAGGCGAATCTTGATGCGGCCGTCCTGCGGCAGGCGGTGTTCGGCGATGTTGAGGTTCGCCATGATCTTGATGCGTGAAACCACCGCCGCCTGCTGACTGCGGGGGACACTGAACTTCTCGTACAGCACCCCGTCGATGCGGTACCGGACCCGGACCTCTTTCTCAAACGGCTCCACATGAATATCCGAAGCCCGCTCCTTGACCGCGCCCGAGATCAGGAGGTTGATAAGCTTGATGATCGGGGCCTCGTTGGCCAAATCCAGCAGATCCCGTTCAGATTCCACCCGATCCAGGTCGTGAACGGCGTCTTCATCTGTGCTCAGGGCGATGTTGTCAATCATGTCCGCGGCGTTTTCGCCCTGCTGATCAAAGTAACTGTCGATTATGGCGTTGATATCGCTCTTCCGGCATATGACGGGAATCACCTTGCCGCCCAACAGCAGCCGCAGATCGTCGAGCGGCAACAGGTTGACGGGATCGTTGAGGGCTACATAGTATGCCGCGCCATTTTGGCGGAAGGGCACCATGTGGTATTCGCGAATGAAGTTAATCGGCACTTGGGTGATGAGCGCGGAATCCGTTTGCTCGCGGATGCCCCGGTCAAAGGGAATGCCCGTTTGCTCGCTCAGGGCCTCAAGGATGTGATCTTCCTCATTGTATCCCAACTCCACGAGAATCTCGCCAATCCGTTTCGGGCGGACTCGTTGGAGTTCCAGGGCCTCGTCAATATGCTCCTGGTGCGCATATTCCAGATTGATAAGGATCTCGCCAATCAGCGTAGCCTGTTGACCGCTCACTATTGCTTTACCTCTCCATGTCGCCGCGTTGGAACTGCCCTCCCCGCATGAGCTGCTCCGACATTTCTTCACTTGGCCGGTACTCTGTCCGCATCTCGTGGCGCCCCCGGAGTTTCTTGATAAATCCTTGCTCAAAGAGGATGTCCACGTTCCGCCGATGAAACTCTCCCAGTTTCGCTTGGGTCAAGCGATCCGAGTCTCGGTCGTCATGCACGATGTGGGGCGTGACAAGCACTACCAGATTCCGCTTCTGCCGCGCCGAAGTGCGTTGCCCGAACAGCCACCCCAACAACGGCACGTCGCCCAAAATGGGCGTCTGGCGCGTAGCCTTGTCCGTGTCCTCGCTGATAAGGCCGCCTATAATGGCCACCGAGCCGTCTTTCACCACAACCCGGTTGGTGACCTGACTCTTGGACAAGGTGGGGCCGACGACGTTGGGATCCGCGCCCACGGGGCTTTCCACCGTCTGGGAAACTTCCACATCCATTTCGAGGCTTACGTAATCTCCCTCGCTTACCCGCGGGGTTACTTCGAGCATAATGCCCACATCTTCCCGGTTAACCCGGGTAAGGGCGCTGCTGCGGAAGTCCGAGTCTTCCAGCGCTGGACGTGTGCCCGAAATAAACGGCACTTCTTGCCCGACTAAGATTCGCGACTCTTCGTTATCAACCGCAAACAAGCTGGGTTGCGACAACACCTCCAACTCCGTCATCGTCTCCAGCGCCGTCATAAGTAAGGGGATATTCGGAATTTCTTGCGTGACCGAGCCCCCCTGGCCGTCAGGCACCGTAACCTCGGTCGTGCCTTCGATCCAACCGCCAGTAAAACCAGTCCCCGTCATCGCCAGGGGCCCCTGGCTCATCACGTTGGCGAGGTCCACCACGTTGCTCAACGCGAAGAAATCGCTCTCGTCCAGCGCGGCCGACTCGACGGCCAGCTCGAAGTTGTCGTTGATCACGACCTCCATGATGATGACTTCAACGTAGACCTGGCGTTGCGGGGTATCAAGCTGCGATATCAAGTGCTCGACGAGCTTGTAATCCTGCGGCGAAGCCGTGATAAGCAGGGCGTTCGTCTGCTCATAGGTGGCGATGCTCACTTGCCGCTCAAATGCCCGCAGACCGCCGGAAGGCCCCGCTTCAGCTTCCTCTTCCCCACCCGCCACATTGCCGATCATATTGTTGAGCGCCTCGGCCACCGCCTCGGCATCAGAGTTCATCAGTTCGTACACGTGCAAGTTATTGGCTTCGTAGGGCGTCGGCGCGTCCAAGCGATCGATGAGGTCGCGCACTTGCTCCATGATGCCTTCGGTGGCCACCACAATGAGCGCGTTCTGCCGTTCGTCAGGCACGATACGCAGCGTCTGTTGCCGCGTGCCAACCACCACGGCTTCGTCTTCGCCCGGGATCATCGCCCGCCGGCGCGCCGCGGCCTGTTGCGCCGCCGTGGGCCGCTCCGAACCACCGTCCCCCGATCGAGCGGCCGGCTCCCCGCCTTCTGGGCCTATCAACACTTCCTGGACTTGCTGGGCGACCGTCTCGGCGCGGGTGTATTCCAAGACAAACATTTCGGTCTCGGTCTCATAACCGGGTTGGTCAACTTGCTCTAAGAAATCAAGCATGTTACGCACGCCGTTCGCGACATCGGTTATGATGAGCGTGTTCGTGGGCGCGTACACATCCACCCGGGCGTTGTCCGACCCCAGATTCGTCAGGAGCGTCGCAATTTCTTCCGCGTTCGCGTGCCGGACCGGCACCACATGAGTAGAAAAACGGTCAAATCCCTCCGGAGCTTCTTCTCTTCCATAATAGTAAGGATAGGCCTCCGACATCTCCCCGGTAGGCACCACCTTAATAAGATGCCCCTCCACGGCGGGCACCATCGAGAAACCGCGGGATTTCAACACAGATTCCAACACTTCGTATACCCGATCCGCCGGAATGGGAGAATGACTAATAATAGTGACGGGGGTTTGGATGTTCTCATCAATATCGAAGTTCAACCCCGTCATCTGGCCCACCGATTTTATCACTTGGTTTAGCGGAACGTTTTCAAAATCGAATTCGACGGGTTCCTCCGTATCCACTTCTTGAGCCAAGCTCGAGCGCTCTCCCACGTCCCGGCCCGGTGTTCGAAGGCCCTCCTGCACGGGCTCCATGGGACTTGGGGAAGTCACTTGTTCATCGACCATCTCCGGATGGACAACGGCATCAGGCTCATCTGGCGCTTCCGGAGCATCAGGGTCAGGCGCATCTGGCGCTTCCGGGGCGTCAGGCTGAAGCGCCTGCCCTTCGTCCGGCGCTACTTCCGGCTGCTGTTGGACGGGCTCCTCGGCAGGCGGTTCCTCTTGGCCCCAAACCGGCCCGCTCCAAGCCGCGACAACGGCTATGGCGCCCGCCGCCAGGATTCCCCGCAGACAAAAATTCCCCCTCATCGCTACTAGGTGTGCCATGTTCGCCAGCTTACTCCAAACGATAGGTCATCATCTCAGGTTCGCCGTCCCGGAGTATCCCCACGCGAAACGTGTCGAGATCCCCGAAGCGGTTCAAGATTTCCATGATGCGTTCCTCACTGTCAATGTCGATCCCATTCACAGTCTGGATCACATCACCATCGCGCAAGTTAAGTTTGTCAGCCAACGGCAATTGACTGATATTTTCCGCGGTGAGCCCCGCTACTTCGCCGGATTCATCCCGGTGAAGCCGCGGTTGCGCCTGATTGATTATTTCGGCGTAGTTCTCCGTCAACTCCTGGCTAACCTCCTCACGCGCGAGCCTTACCTCATCATCGGCCGAACGGCCGCTTTCACGGCGCGGCGCAGGAGAGGGACGGCGGCTTGCTTGTTGGACGGCGGGCCCCTCTGCTCCCTCATCGTCATCCTCGTCCATCCTAAGGACCAAGCGCTCATTCGTGGACTGATTAAACAAGATGGCCCGCCGCTTCCCGACTTCCTCTAGCACAATCTGGTCCAAAACCACATCATCAACGGAATAAATCTCAAGATTCCGCTGAGCCGCGTTTTCAATGAGCGCCCTCGAATAGGGATTGCTTTCCGAGACCCGCGCTGTACCACGCAACGTCAAGGGAAGCCCATGATCCACGACCTCTTGGACCGGCTGCGGTTCAGGCTCTTCTTCGGGTTCTTCATCCCGCTGAGACCGCGCCGCATCCCCAAACAAGCCACTTTCCATAATTTGCTCGTACTGGCTGCGTCCCCCAACCTCGGCGAACTCTAAATCCTCCGTCGCGCTGACAGAAGTTCCGTTTCCGGCGTCCACCCCGCTGGCCTCTTCGTAGTACTTGGAAGTGACCAGGATCGCCACGCCAGCCACGAGCAGCGCAAGCACAAAGTCAAGGACCAAAAAGCTTTGTCGAATCAGAAGAGCTTTCACCATATCAATCCGGATACCCACTACTTGCCAGCGGTGCTGGCATCCGCGCACACGCGCCTATAAGATGGAGGGATAGGCTTTCTACCCACTCGCCGCGAGACTCGGTTCCACTCCAGCTCTCGGCTTTCTTATCCAATGAACATTCTCTCAGCCATTCCACGTGATTTGTTCTTGCAAGCGCCCGTCCTCCCGGTCATGGTGGGTAACGCCGCCCTTCTGAAAGGGGTTGACAGTGTGCCTTGTCACCCCTCCATATCATACCTCCCCCCACCCTATGCGAAGCGTCTCTGGAACATCACATCGTGAGCGGCGCGTGAAGAGGCGCTTAACCTTCGGGGCGTTGGCTTTTCGGCCCGTTGCGCGGCGCCCGCCCTACGGCCTCTCGCTTTATCAAACCCCGGCACACGGGCTCCGGTTCCCTTTGGCGGCGGGCAAGTGGCGTGCGCCCATGCTGGCACAATGAAAAGCGGGCTCCGAGATCCCTGGAAATCGGAGCCCGCCCACAAAAGACGCGCAAAACACGGAGGACTATCGGTTCGATTCTTGCTCATCCACCAGGGCTTGAAGGTACTCTAACGCATTATCCAGTTTCACCGGGCTCGTAGCGGATTCTTCGCCATCGGTCTTCTTGGTTTCGCTCACGGCCTTCGCAACTTCCTGAACGATGTCTCCGCCCCGAACGATCTTCTCCCCGCTCTCTTCGTCCTCGACAATCTCCCCTTTGCCCCCTTTCCCCGCGACTATCAGGTGCCCATTGCCCCTACTGCTGTCCTCGAGGAAAAGCAAGACTTCCTCGCCGGGCTCAAAGGTAGGCATATGAGTAACGTGGGCGGCGATAGCACCTACTTGTCCCCCCAACATGGTGAAATAGGTGTACGACTCTTCGTTCTTGCGGCCCTTAACGGTTTCATCCACCTCCACGGTGACATCGGTCACGATTTGGCTCTGATCGTTCCAATAACTCTCCGCGGCAACGATTTTCCCCGTGATGATATCGTCAGACATATCCACGGCTTGGGAAATGTTTAACGAAATCTGTTGACCAAACGCCGGCTGGGCAACGAATCCCAAGGCGGCGGCGAGCGCCAAAGCCGCGGCAGCTCCATACGCCATGCGGCGGCGAGCGCCCTTCAACATGAAAAGTCCTCCAAGCGTAACACCCACGAGCATCAACCCGAAGAACATCTTGGGATAGACAAACGCAGGCTTCACCAGCAAGGCGCCCGCGCCCCGCGCGGCGGCCAGCACCATCTCGTGATCGAGCAAGAAAGCCGAAAGGGACGGCCCGGCGTGATAATACAGGTCCACCACGGCCACGCCTAGCGCCGACTGCATGAGGTAGCCATCCCGGAAGTTCCGCAACGACCCCACCACCAAGGCCTCGTCATCGTCGTCATCCTCGCCGTCCCCGTCCCCGCCTCCGTCCTCGTCATCGGCATCGTCAATCTCGCCAAAGACAAGAAGGGACGGACAGGCGTCCTGCGGGTCGCCAAACATCGGCTCATCCAACGGCAACATGCTCTCCAGGCTCTTGTCGGTGGCGGCGCTCACGATTTCGTTGCGCTCACGATTGAAGTACACCGGTGTGCCCCGGTTAACTTCCTCAATTCCGAAAAGGTTTTCTCCATCCCGGAAAATCTCCGACTGGAACAACGTGTCGTACGGAACATCCCACTCCAATGGTTCGCCGCCTAGACTAAAGTCAAAGCTGCGTAGCGAATCAAACTCTTCCGGCGGGTCGCCATGAGGGGTCGTGAATTCATTCAAGGGCTGCATCGACATCGTGTAGGTCGGCGTAAAGGCTTCGCCTTCCTCGGTGTACAGCCGCTTCGCCAAACCCTGCAAACGGAAACCGCCCCGGAACGGCTCCCGGTATTCGTAGAGCCCCGTCATCGTGCTCGTAAACGGTATGCGATCCGTGGAGGGATCCCCGTCGTGGTCCACCCATGCAACCACATGACCACCCAAAACTGGCCGAGTGGGCACGCCGGGCCCACCGCGGGTCCGCGCTTCGTGGCGAACGGTGAAGAAGGTGTCGTCAATTAGCTGATTGTCCCGCGGATACAGGAACGAAATCCCGGCGATATCGTTGGGCGCGAGCTGGCGGCCGCCGCCAACAAGGTCGCCATCTTCGTCCTCAACCCGGAAGACCAAGGGGTACATGATCGGCGTGACCTGGGTAGGCACAAGTTCGCCCGTGGCGGGATCCGGCCAGATTAGCTCCGGTTCCTCTACGCCGAACGTCGCTACCAGTCCTTCTTCTTCGTCCACCACTCTCTGAATTTCATCGGAAAAATTGGACATCGGGGAGTGGCCCAAACCGAGAAAGTGGCCGATTTCGTGCGCAACGGTGCTCTTCAGGTCGGCTAGGGGATCCGGGCCGCGGTGCGTGGGGCCTTCGATTATCATATCCGATTGAAAGATTTCGCCACCAGACACCGGAAACCCGGTATCATCGGGCTGCAACTCCAGGAAGGTGTCCTCCAGAGCCACATAAAGGATAGCCAATCCAGCTATACCTCCGGGGATCTCGATGCCGCCGACCACCGGATCGTCCGGCGTCTGCACGAAGAGGACATTTTCGCCATTGAGAACCCCCGGCGCCATGGGGTCAGGCAAATCCTGCTTGAACTGGAACTGCACGAATGAAGTGGGGACGTTCTCCCAGAGGGCAAACGCCTCCCGTAGAATCTCCTTTTCCTCCTCCGTCCAGCCCCATTCTCCGGACTGGAAATGGATCGGTATGCCGCCGTCGCCCAACACGACCCGCGAGGGCCACTTCGCCAGCACCCGCCTGCCATCCGGCGTAAAGCCGCCATAGGGGTAGACCGCCGCTGCCTCTTGCGCGCCAAAACAGGCCAGCAGGATAATCGCCCCTGCCAGTACACTCATGCGTCTAAGCGGAAAACTCACCGTACATGCTCCTTTATTCTTGAGACCACCCGCTAGTCGAAGCGTCTCTGCACCAGCTTACGATGCCCAAACGCTGCTGGGTTGTTAGCGCACGCCTTCGCACGCGCTTTGGGGCTGCCGCCGCTTCCAGAAGAAACAGGCGCCACCCACCGTCAAGGTTAACCCCAGCATGAGCAGCGTCATTCCAGGGTAACTCAATACCCACGCCAAAGGCGTAAGCACGGCCCGGACCACCGCGGCGGCTAGGGGTTGCGCGGCCACGAACTCGGCCACGGGAGGACTCGCGCTGTAGTAGGTCTCCACCAGCGCCGTACCCGCCGCCGACTTTAGCAACACGCCGTCGCGGAAGGCGCGGAAGCTGTCCAAATGCTTTTCAAGCGGCGAGCCGTAAGCGGCAGTCGCTACAAAACAGGCCCGCCACGGCGCATCCGCCTCGCTGATATACTCGAACGCTTGAGCCGCTGTTACTTGTTCTCCAGTGGGCTGGTTCACCACCCGCATATCCAGCATCCCCGTCCGCGGAAGTCCGCCTACGGGCATATCTACATCTATGCGGGTTGAGGTGGCGTCTGTGGTCCGCAGCCTGGTCTTCACCGGCGTGGCGCCTTCGTTGGTCTCCAAAAACACCAATGGCTCGTCGAAGTTCTCGCCGAATACGGTGATTGGAAAGTCCCCTACACCTCCACGGCTCGGGGAAACGTTGGTAATCTTGGGGGTTAACGCATCGGGATCATCGGGATCCACCTCGGTTAGCGTAAACAAGTCCTGACGCGAATCCTGGCTCCGCGTATCCGGATTGAACACCGTAAGCACCAGCGGTTCGCTGTCAAACTCCGTTCCGCCAGGGATACGCGCGGTTATCTCCTCGTCATTCGCCGTGCGAATGCTCAGGTCGAGCCCGTCCAAGGTGACTTCGGGCGTTTCCCCAAAACCTGAGCCAAAGATGCTAAGCTCTTGGCCCTCGTCGGAGATGACTTGCCGCAGTTGCGTTGGAGAGACGGCATCAATGAGCACCTCGCCGACCTCGCCGGGATCCGAGCCCTCGACAGCCTGAAGCACGCCCGTCTGTTGCTGGTGATACGGATGCGTCCGAATCCAGTTGAATCCGCTGCGATCCGGCGGCTCCTGGAACATGGTCACGAACCCAAGCGCCCGGGAGCCCCAAGGGAATTCGCGGAACTTGTTCGGCTCGTCCACGGCGCCTGTGGGTGGCGGCGGAAAGATGTGCGCGTCCGGTTGGGTGGGCGTCGCCTGACCCCACGAGACAATCCCTCCCGAGAATTCAACATTCTCATCCATGTCCTCGGAAGTGCGAATAACAACAAAAATGTCCGGTCCCGAGAATTTGCCCGTGTCGGTGTTCGGCGCCCACTGCCGGCGGCGCGGCTGATTCTCGATACCGTGCTCGTGGC
>JAWOFY010000208.1:0-4010 GCA_046497285.1 Candidatus Hydrogenedentota bacterium | reverse complement strand
CTCAGGCCATCCAGAATATGTGGCGGAACAACCTCGGCGCCGAGGTCAACCTAGTCAACCAAGAGTGGACGGTCTACCTTTCCTCGATGAGCAACCTGAATTACGACATCGCACGCGCGGGCTGGATCGGCGACGTGAACGATCCCATCAACTTTCTGGAATGCTTCGTGACGGATGGCGGGAACAACCGGACAGGCTACAGTTCGGAAGAGTACGACAGTCTCATCGCGGCCGCAAGGCGCGAGGCGGATCCCCAGGAGCGCTCCGAGATCCTTCGGGAGGCCGAGACCATTCTGATGGAGGACGCGCCCATCGCCCCCTTGTATTTCTATACCCGCAAGAATCTGCGCTCACCCGATCTCCGGGGATTCGAGCCCAATATCCGGGGCTATGTGAACTACAAGTTCCTCTACCTCGAGGCGGAAGACGAGTAACCTCAGCGAAACGAAGAAACGCCCGCCAACGCAGGGCGTTTCTTCGTTTCGCGCCGTGGGGGCTTAGCGCGAATGAAGCCATGTTTCACGCAAAGACGCGAAGGCGCAAAGCGCACCGCGCCATCACCAAGGGACGAGGTCACTCCGCCGCCGTTGCTATGTCGTGTTGCTCGGACATGGCGCCGCGTTCAATAAGAAGCTCGGCCACTTCGTGACGTCCCAAGTCCAGCGCATAATCCAAGGGAGTACGACGTCGCCGGCTCATCGCGTTTATCTGAGCGCCGTGATCGAGCAAGTACGCCACCATCTCCGGGTCTCCAAGCGCCGCCGCCATATGAAGCGGCGTCCTCCAATTCAAATCGGAACTCTGGTGGCTCCCCTCCTCCACCAATTTTTTGACCATATCCAAATGGCCGTGCTGGGCCGCGAAGTGTATGGGACGGGCGCCTTCGTTATTTCGTGTGTTGACGGATATCCCCGCCTCAATGGCCAGGTCCACGACCCATACCCGGCCTTCCCGCGCCGCCCAATGGAGGGGGGTGTCGCCGTTCTCGTCGCCTTCCAGATACTCTTCGTTGTATCGTTCAAGGAGGTATTCCACGTCTGTTTCGGACTCTTTTTCCATCATCTGGCGCATCCAGGGAAACGGTTGAGGCCCGAAAGCCCGGGTTGGTTGCGGAGTACGGGAGGATGAAGTGGAGAAAGCAGAAGCTCCCAGCAGATCAGAGGTTTCCGAGCTGCTGGCCAACTGACGCGGATACCGCCCTCTATCGTCGGATGTATGCCGGTGAGCCCCATGTTCCATAAGCAACTCGGCGATACCTTGCCGCTCAAGGAACGCCGCATAGTGAAGGGGGGTCTCGCCTCGATCGTTGCCCACGTTGGGATCCAGCTCGTGCTCTGTCAACAATTGCTCTACCAAGTCCGCCATTCCGTAAATGACTGCGTAATGGAGCGATGTCATCCCGTCCGAATTGCTCCAGCTGGCAAACTCAGGATACTCCGCGATTAACGCCAGAAGCGCTTCGGCGTTCGCCTCGGCGATTGCTTCGCGGAACCGATCCCGAGGGCTCTCGCCTTCTTCTTCGGCTTCCTCTTGTTCGGGTTCCACTTCAGGGTGAGCTGCAATAGCCTCATATTCTGATTGAAGGGCGGGCTCATGATTGGCAAAAAGCTCTAGTATGGAAAGCCTTTCGGCCGAGACGGCGTAGTCCCACGGCGTCTCACCGCTTCTTGCCGCCGCCTCGAGATCCGCTCCATGGTCCAAAAGTATTTGGATGACCTGTTCATGACCTTGCGAAGCCGCCAAATGCAGCGGCGTTTCCTCCCGGTGATCCCCATCCAGTTTCGCGCCATTCGCCAGCAGTAACCGGACTACCGATCCATGGCCTTCCTGAGCCGCGAGATGCAAAGGGAAACGCCCAGCGCCGTTGGTTACGTCCACGCTGGCGCCGGCATTCAGAAGCCGTTGCACAACTTCGGTATGCCCTTGCTCAGCCGCAAGGTGAAGCGGCCGGGAGAGCGTGGCGTCGCGAAAGTCCACAACGGCGTCTTCGCGAATGAGAAGCTCCAAAACCGCCATCGCCCCTTCTCGGGCCGCCACATGCAAGGCGGATTGACCGTCGTTATCACGGCGATTCACGTGCGCCCCCGAAGCCACCAGATGCTCCGCTATTGCCATGTGATTCGCCGCGGCCGCCTTGTGCAAAGGCCGGGCCTTATTCTCATCCGTGCTGTCCGGATCGGCGCCTTCACCAAGTAAATGGGCGGCGATATCAGCATGTCCCTTCTCGGCGGCTACATGAAGCAAAGTGCGCCCGCGGTTGTCCGCGAGCTCCAGGTCACCAGGCGCCCGTTGGAGATGACGCTTTACCGCTGGGAGGTCGCCGTCGCGCACAAGGTCGTGGATGGGAGGCGCACCCAATTCGGCGTTCTCTTCTAGAAACGCGGCCATGGTTTCCCGGCCAAGCGATTCCGCGTAATCCAATGGCGTTCTGCCGCCTCTATTCTCGGCGTAAACATCCGCCCCATGCTCCAACAGCAACTCGGCGATATTGGTGAAGTTGTACGCCGCGGCGATATGCAAAGGCGTCGTGTTATTGTTGTCACCCTCAATGACGGGTTCCCTTTCCAGAAGCAACCGTCCGATCGATGCGTGGCCCTTGTAGACCGCCCAGTACAACGGAGAGCGTCCGTGAATGTCCCGTACATCAATGGAGGCCCCGAGACTGAGAAGATACTCCACGGCCTCCCGGTGACCGTTCCTGACCGCCAAATGGAGGGGGCGGAGATAGTCTCTATCGCGGGCCTCATAGGCGCCAGCCGCCTGGGCGAGCTTCCTTAAGAGCGGCACGGACCCGTTTTCCGCGGCCACGTGCATGGCGGCCCGGCCCTGACTATCTCGCGCGTTAACAGGCGCCCTCTCCGCCAACAGCCTATCCACGATCTCCTTATAGCCGCCCGCCACAGCCTCGTGGAGCGGGGTCCGCCAATCTTCATCCATGCTGTGAGGGTTTGCGCCTTCTTCAAGCAAATAGGAGGCTATCTCAGTGCGCCCATGCATAACCGCCAGATGCAACGGAGTGCGGCCATGGACATCGGTCCGCTCCAGATCCTCTGGTTCCGCCTCGACCCACCCTTGCACCCGTTCCAACGCAGCTTCACGCGCCAACTGGTGTAAACGAGGCAAATCGACATCTTCGCTAGCCTCCTCAGCCGTGTCCGCATATTCGGGGAACAGAGGCAAAAGATGCTGGAGCGCCGGTTCCTCGCGCGCCAATTCGAGAGCTGTTCGCTCCTGATAATCACGGACGCTTCTGGGCGCGCCGGCCTCCAGGAGCAGCTCAACCACCCCGCTTTGCCCACTGCTTACGCCATAGTGTAACGGGGTATGAGATTGGGCGGTCTGAGCCTCCACATCCGCGCCTTGCTCCAACAAAAAGGCCACGGCGTCTTCACGCCCGTATCCCGCCGCTATATGGAGCGGCGTCGGGCGGCCTGCCTCCACCCTTGACTCAATCGCCTCCGGATCTTCCTGAAGAATACGGCGCAGCCGCGTGACATCACCAGCCTTGGCGGCTTCGTGGATCTCTTCAAGCTCGTAGGTTTCAGGCTCCGGCTCAAGCTGCCGGCTCAATGCTTGGTCTACAAAGTCCCTGAACGCCGGCGTGGCGTCCATGTCTTCCATCAATTCTTCAACGGCTTCGACCTCGCCTTCCGCCATCAACTCCATTATCTCTTGTACGGCGTCTACAGGCATATCCTCCCCAGCGTCAGGCGTTTCCGAAAACTCTACGCCTGGGAAGCCGAAGTCAGAAGGCGAAACCATGTCTTCGTCCGAGGATTCCGGATGGAACGGGTCGCTAGGAGCAGGCTCTCCCGGCATTCCCCATGGGATATCTTCATCTTCATCCCTATCAAGGGGGCCCATTATCATATGGACGCCTTCCCTGTCCTCTAACTCTTCTAACACATCTGAAGTATCGCTGTTGGGCACGTCAGGGATAAGGTCTTGAATCGAAGGGGGGCCCCTTTGTTCATCCGGCGCGCCCGGCTCTTCCCCTGTCGGAGCATCGG
>JAWOFY010000160.1:0-4099 GCA_046497285.1 Candidatus Hydrogenedentota bacterium | reverse complement strand
GACGCCGGCAACACGGACACCGCGCTCACGCCGATCGAGAAACGCGGACTGCGCGGCGCGGCCATCGCCGTCGCGATCTGTCTGGCGGCGCTTCTTTGGATGACCCTGCCGGCCAACGCCATCTTCCGCGATGAGACAGGCCAGCTCATGCCCTTGCTCAATAGTCTCGTGCCCCTCATGCTCATTCTCTTTTTCATCCCCGGCTTGGTGTACGGACGGCTGACAGGGAGCATCAAGACCGAGAAACAGGCCGTCGCCATGACGAGCGAGACCATGAGCAGCATGGGCGGTTACATCGTGCTGGCCTTTGTCGCGGCGCAATTCGTGGCCTATTTCGAGTGGTCCCGGCTTGGCTCCATCCTCGCCATTCAAGGGGCCGCGTTTCTGGATGGGCTCGGCGTGCGCGGCATCCCCTTGCTGCTGGGCTTCATTCTCGTGTCGGCCTTTATCAACCTCTTCGTGGGCAGCGCCTCGGCCAAATGGGCCATCATGGCCCCCGTCTTCGTGCCCATGTTCATGCTCATGGGCTACTCGCCCGAACTCACCCAGGCCACTTACCGCATCGGCGATTCCTTCACCAACATCATCACGCCGATCCTCCCCTACTTCCCCCTGATCATCGTAAGCGCCCGCCGCTACAGCCCCAACGCAGGCATTGGCACGGTGATCTCCATGATGACCCCCTACTCCGTGGGCTTTGGCCTCATCGGTACGGCCGTACTGCTGCTTTGGGTGCTCCTGGGCCTTCCCCTCGGCCCCGGCGCGCCACTGCACTACCCATGACGGGCGGCGCAGCGGCATCCCTTCCGACCCCAACCGCGCCGACGACCCCGACTACATCGTCCGCCTCGTGCGCAAGGTCAGCACCGTCAGGCTGGAGACCGTAAAAACCGTCAACGCCTTGCGTGAGGATTGCGGCGGGTGAGGCGCTCTAAACCAGAAAACCACGCTTTTCATATCCACTTCCGGCGGGTTTCCTCCGGATTATGGAACTCTGGTTCGCACACGCGTATTATTCGAGTATACGTGTACCGCGTTTCCAAGCCGATGCCAAACGAACCCGCCAACGGGATTAAAAAATAGCGGAGCTAGGATGATATTCGAGGCTTTTGAACGATTCATGTGCGGGTGGAAGCCCGGGCGCGCCTTGCTTATGGTTGGGGGTGGAGCTTTGCTGGCTGGGAAGGCCATGAA
Organism: Candidatus Hydrogenedentota bacterium; assembly: GCA_046497285.1. Classification (GTDB taxonomy): domain Bacteria; phylum Hydrogenedentota; class Hydrogenedentia; order Hydrogenedentales; family SLHB01; genus SKRY01. The sequence goes on along the minus strand of JAWOFY010000160.1, from coordinate 2,905 downwards.
CCAAGCGCGGCGAATCGGGCGATCTTTGTGAAAGAATAGGCGCGGCTTGGGAATACCCACGCGCAGCGCGGGGTTGACGTTGAAGAGTGATTGTAACAAACAGACGTGTCACATATCGTTAACAAACACGTTGGACTGGGAGGTGGGCATATGTTATATTCGAGCATTCCCTTATGGGGACGGCGGATGGAGCTTTAAGCGCTTTGGACAACCGCCGCGATAGAGGCTGGAGCGTTTCTCAGCCCGAGGCGAGGGACAGCTCGAATCGCCGAGTCAAGCCGAGGCGCGGCCCCGCTGCATTTATCCCAAGCCCCCTTTAAGGGAGGACAATCTTCCCCCGCAACGGAGAATGGTCTCCACGCCCCGGAAATCCTTCCTGCCCGGCGAGTGGGGAGCCAAGAGTATCAATGCTTGGTGTGGGCCATTAGGCGTACAATCAAGCCCACACAGGCCAGCGAGTGCTGGATAGGAGCGAATCCACAATGAAACATCTTCATGTTGTCTATATATTGCCAAGCCGCTACGACGACGAAGGACACATACTCCGCTTTTGGCGGGGCGTCCTGCCGTCCAATACGCTGGCTTGCTTGAAGAGTCTTACAAAAGAAGTGGCGGACAAGAAGACGCTGGGGGATGACGTGCGCATCACGGTGGAAAGCTACGACGACACCGTGCAGAAAATCCCCTACAAGAAGATCCTGAAAAAGGCGCAGGATCCCGACACGCAATTGCTTATCGGGATGGTTGGGGTGCAATCGAACCAGTATCCCCGCGGCTTGGACCTCGCCAAGCACTTCCGCTCAGAGGGCATACCCGTCATGATTGGCGGCTTCCACGTGAGCGGCGTGCTGGCCATGAACGGGGAGCCCAGCCGCGATCTGCAAGAGGCGCTTGACGCGGGCATCACGCTCGTCCGGGGCGAGGCCGAGGCCCCGGGGGTGCTCCAAGGCATCCTGGACGATGCGCTTCACGGCCGCATGGAGCCGATTTACGACATTAAGGAAACGCCGGACATCCACGACGCAGCCGTGCCGCAGCCGGATACGGATTATCTTAAACACTTCGTCACAAAAGGCATGGGCACCATCGACACAAGCCGGGGATGCCCCTTCAATTGCTCGTTCTGCACCATCATCAATGTGCAAGGACGGAAGATGCGGCACCGGAGCGCGGAGTGCATTTTAGAGACCATCCGGTCGAATTACGAGCGCGGGATTACGTTCTATTTCTTCACCGACGACAATCTCGCGCGGAGTCCTGTGTGGGAAGAGTTGTTTGATGGGCTTATCGCCATGCGCGAGGCGGGCATGAACGTTGGGTTCATGATGCAGGTGGACACGCAATCCTATAAGCTGCCAAACTTCATCGATAAGGCGGCGCGAGCGGGGTGTTATCAGGTCTTCATCGGGCTTGAAACCATCAACGAAGAAAACATCGCCGCGACGGGCAAACGCCAGAACAAGGTGGGCCAATTCGCGGCCATGGCCGACCGCTGGCGCGAGGCGGAAATCCTCATCCACACGGGTTTCATCATTGGCCTTCCGCACGACACCGTGGACTCCATCCGGCGCGACATCAGCACGTTGAAGGACAGCATCAAGGTGGACCAAGCGTCGTTCTTCATGCTGACGCCTTTGCCCGGTTCGCGCGACCACACCGACATGGTGAAGAAAAAGATTCCCATCGACGCGGATCTCAACAACCTCGATAGCTTCCACGAGACCTTCCGCCACCCCCGCATTGAGCCCGGCGAATGGTATGAACTGTACCGCGAGGCGTGGAATACCTTCTACAGCGTCGAGAACATGACCAACATCATGTTACGGATGCCGCCGTCCCGGTATTGGCGGATGTTCAGCCTGTTGCTGTGGTACCGCTACTCGGCCGTGGCGGGCACGCATCCCATGGTGACGGGGTTTGGACGCCTCAAGGAACGCAAGGCCCGGCGGCCGATTTTCGGCGTGGAGAGCCTACCCCGCTATGCGTGGCGGCGCGTGAAGGACGTGGCGTGGGCCGCAAAGGCGTACACACAGTTGTTGTGTGAGTTCCAAGAAGTCTGGTTGCTGAGCCGGCGTCCCGCCGCGCCGGAATGGGCCGCATTGGCGCATCTGCGCGAGATGTGGCTCACGGTGCGCCGCCGCGTTGACGAGAGCGCCTTGGCCGGGCGCTACGAAGAGGGGATGCTTGAAATTCGGACCCTCCTCTCGGAGGCCTCCCAGCAGATGCACAAGCTAAGCCAGGAAGACGAAGGGTTGAGTCAGAGCGCGCGGCGGAAACTCAAAGAAAAAGCTCGCGAAATTGACGCCTATTTCCGTGAGTTCGAATTGCAGACGCCAACCTGGGAAGACTTGGCCAAGGCGCAACGCTACATCCGCGACGGGCTCATCTCGAGCTACGAAGAGCTTGCGATTGGGTATGTGGGATTGCGCCGCCGCCTCAACGCCTTCTGGCGCCGGCAATTCACGCTGCTTAAGACGGGACGGTTCTGGAAGATCAACTTCCTGTACTTGCCTAAGGCGATTCTCTCCGAGGCCGTGATAAGTTATCGGTTCACGGTCGACGGTCTAAGCCGCGGCCGTACAGAAAAACAATAGCGCTGCAATGCTGGACTACACGCGAGAACATACGATGGGCGTGACAGAGGATAGCCCACGCCGTTTGGCGTAACCCAAAACCAGGGAGAGCCGGGAAATGGGCTCTCCCTGTTGCGTTTAGCCACCGTTTGGAATGGCTGCCGCGCAAGCCGCTGGCTCTGCGCACGATAAGCGATTTCGAAGTGCAGTGTTCCGCTCGCCAGCGCCCCCACTACGGACTTTTTCACAACGTCCTAATGGTTGCTTGACAGGGGTAGGAGCCATTTGATATAAGTGGGGTGGCGATGGGGCAAGGGAAATCTTCCCACGCC
>JAWOFY010000156.1:0-22409 GCA_046497285.1 Candidatus Hydrogenedentota bacterium | reverse complement strand
CTGCGTCTTAGCGACATGTCCCCCCCCAGCGCTCGCGCCCAACATAAGTGTAAGCCGCCCTATTGGAATGGGCACTAAGAAGGAGTCGTTTGTGCAACCGATCATCTTTCATTTTGACGGACTCATTCTCGACACGGAAAGCTGTGACCTTCAGGCATGGCAAGAAACCTTCGCGGCGTACGGGGGTGAACTTGACTTCGAGGAGTGGGCGCAATGGCTCGGCGTGGCTGCGGCCGATTGCGATCTCCACAGTGTGTTGGAGCGCCAGGTCGCCCGATCCCTCGACCGGGACGTGGTGCGCGCCGCCTTTCGCCAACGCTATTACACGTTGGTTCGAGAAAAGCCGTTGGCCGAAGGGGTGCTGGACTACCTCCATGACGCCGAGCGCTTGGGCCTCCGCATCGGGCTTGCCAGTAGCGCCACACGGGATTGGGCCGAGGGTCACCTCCGGCGCTTCGACCTTTTTAAGCGTTTCCATGCCACACGCTGCGCCGGCGAAGCGCCCCAAACCAAACCGGCCCCAGATCTGTACGAAGCCGTGCTGCGGGATCTGGGCGCGCCTCCAAATCGCGGCATAGCCCTGGAGGATTCTCCTAACGGCGTTCGCGCGGCCAAGGCGGCCGGACTATTCACCGTCGCTGTGCCCAATGCTGTGGCTACCGGCCTCAATTTTGACGGGGTTGACCTCAGGTTGAACCGCCTCACAGACCTGCCGCTGGAGGCCTTGCTGGAAACGGTGCGCAAGGCGAGACAGTAAAACCACTATGTGAGAAATCGGCCGGGTTGAAGCTAAAACTTCAGCCCGGCCGATTTTATGCTTTCGTGGGACTCTACTTACGGCGTTTCAAGGGAAGCGTCGGGATCAGGAGTAGGCATGTCCTCGGGCATTGGCGGCTCCTCCGCTTCTTCAACTTCCTCAACCACGGTTACAGGAGCGATTTCCTTCAAGTCGTCCAAGAAGGAATCCGCCTCCCCCACTACCACAATGGACAGGCTCTCAGGCTCGATGACTTCTTCGGCGATTCGCATGACGTCTTCCCGCGTGGTTTCTTGATACCCTTCGAGGGCCTGCTGAAGATAATCGCGCGGTTGGTCATAGTAGTCAAAGATCCACTGATAATTGATGACATCTTGGAGGGTCTCCATTTGCGTTGGGAGATTGCCCACCAGATACGACCGGGCCGATTCGAGTTCCTCGTCCGTAGGCGGTTCCTCCCGCATGCTGTCGAGGACCTCCAGGACCGACGCCAAGGCTTCCGCGGTGTTCGCCGTCTGCGTGAAGGTGTAGGTCCAGAAGTTGCCCGCCTTCAACCGGGGGCGGATGACCCCACGCACGCCGTAAGTTAGGCCGCGCTCGGCGCGCACCACTTGGAAGAGGCGGCTGGCGCCGGAGGCCCCATAGACCTGCATAAAGACTTGGGCCTTGTTGTAATCGGGGTGGCCCCGGGTAATCGTGGGCTGGCCAACGCGGATTTGGCTCTGTACCGAGCCGGGCCGGTCCACCACGTAGATGTGGGTGTCCTCTTTTTCCGGAATCTCGGGCAGCTCAACAGGAGGACGTTCACCCTCGGCTTCCCAGTCGCCGAATTCGGCCTCAGCTAGTTCGCGGGCCTGTTCCGTGGTAACATCACCCGCCACATACAGCACCGCTGCGTCGGGCCGCATATACGTCTCCCACCAGTCACGGGCGGTTTCCGCTGTAAGGGCCTCGATGTCCTCGAGTTCGCCCCTCGGAGAGCGTGCGTAAGGATGTCCCTCGTAGAGCTGCTGGCGCAGCGTGCGATCGGCGAGATAGCTGGGATCCTCCTCATCTACGCGCCGCGAGGAGATGCGCTGGCGTTGCACCGTCTCGAATTCGTCTTCGGGGAAGGTGGGCCGCCGGACGACCTCCGCCATGAGTTCAAAAGCGGTCTCGATCTTGTCCGAAAGTCCCGACGCATTCACCGTGGCCGTGTCCATGTCCGCGCTTCCGCTCAGAGAAATGGCGTTGTACTCAAGCAGTTCGGCCAATTCAGACGCTGTATAGTTCTCCGTGCCCCGCGTCAGCATGGCCATGGCCATGGAGGCTGCGCCAGGGGTTTCGGGATCCTCCGCCCAAGCGCCATATCGTAGGCCTAGCTTCATTTGGACGTAAGGCAAACGGTCGTCCTCAATGACGGCGACCCGAAGCCCGTTGTCGAGTTCAGTCTCTTGGACCTCCGTTTCCGGCAGTTCGGTAATGAGATCCGCCATCGGGGGCTCATCCGGCATATGGTCTGGTTCCGTGACATCCGCTTTGACCCCCGTGGGCTCCGTTTCCGCTTCTTCGCCCGCCACCTCCTGGGCGCCTTCTTCATCGGCAATAAGAGACACGTCGGGATGGGGCTCGGCGTCGGGCTCGGGGACTACGCGCACAACGGTGCGCTTTTCCGGCGTAAGGTACTCTTGCGCTACCCGTAGCACATCTTCGGGGGTTACGGCTTGAATCGCCTCAAGTTCCTCGTTGAGCCCCTCCGGGTGGCCAAGTTCCAGCGTGGCTTGACCCAATTCGCGCGCCCGGTTATCCATGCGGAACAGACCGCTGATGGTGTTTCGCATAAGTTGGTTTTGCACCTTGGTCAACTCGCGCTCGCTGATGGGTTCTTGCCGGACGTTTTCGACGTGTGCATCCAACTCCGCAAGGATCTCGTCGAGGTCCTGGCCGGGCTGAAGGGTGGCCGCCATGCGCAAGTAGCCATCCACCTCAAAGGGTGCGGCGGAGGCCAACACGCTATCAGCGGCCCCTTTGTCGCGCACAAGGTCTTCATACAGCCGGCTACTGTTGCCGTAGCCAAGTACATTCATGAGGATGCGCAACGGCGCATAGTCAGCATGCTTACGGGGGACGCCGCGATAGAAGAAGTTCAACTGTGGCACAGGCCCGAGGCGTTCCTCAATGGTGATATCCCGCTCCTCTTCTTGCTCCGGAGCCTCGGGGCCGGGCCGCGGTTGTTCGGAACCACGCGGCATCCAGCCAAAATACTTCCGCGCCTTCTCCTGAGCTTCCTCATGGCTCACAGCCCCCACAATAGCCACCACCGCATTATTCGGCAGATAATACGTGTCCCAGAAGTCTTGGAGTTCACGCAGCGTCGCCGCGCGAAGATGCTCGATGTTGCCTATGGGATGCCATCGATAGGGGCGGTCCTCGAACAGCACGGGAAGGATCTCCTCGAACACCGTGCCGTAGGGACGGTTGAGGTACTGTCTCCGTTCTTCCTCTACAACCCGCCGCTCCGTCACAAAGTGTTCTTGATTCACGTCCAGGAACATCATTCGGTCGGCTTCGAGCCACAGCGCCAGTTCGAGCTGATTCGAAGGCACGGTGTTGACGTAGGCCGTGTAGTCGAACGAAGTAAAGGCATTGGCGGATCCCCCCACTTCTCGAATCAGTTCAAAGTGTTCTTCCGGTTCAACGCGGTCTGTTCCCCGAAACATCATGTGTTCAAACATGTGGGCGAACCCTTGGCGTTCCGGATCCTCATCTTTTGAACCCACGTGATACCACACATGCACCGCCGTCAGGGGGGTCGAGAAATCCTCCACCGTGACGACCCGGAGTCCATTCTCCAGGGTCAATATTTCGTAATCATACACCCTCTCTTCCACCTCCGCCTCCGCTGATGTGGGTTGAAAGAAGCTAGCGGCCGCAATCGCCGCCCCAATTAGTAACCGGGTAGACATAGTAATCGTATCCTCCGTTTGACGGTATGCGGCTCTTTTGAGGGAGCCGCGCCGGGAATTGAACTACACAGATATCTATCATGACAAAGCTCCAAACAAAAACGCCACCATTCCCCACAGCGCATGGGAATTCGTGGCGTGTATTCGAGCTTTAACGGGGTGTTTTGCCTACACAATGGCTAGCATGTGTTCAATAGGCTGACGGGCCCGCTCGATAACATCTTGGGGCAACTCAACCTTGTACTGGACTTGTCGCAGTCCTTCAAGCGTGTCCTCCAGCGTAATCTCGTTCATGTGGGGACAGCGCACGCTGCACAGCCGGAGCATCTCCTTATCGGGATTCTCGGCGGCGATGTTATCCCCCATGGCGCACTCCGTCAGGAGAAGGTAATGAGGCGCGTCCACATCCTTTACGTAGGCGATCATTTGCTTGGTGCTGCCGGTATAATCCGTCTCGGCCACCACCTCGGGGCTGCATTCGGGATGGGCCACGACGGCCACATCGGGGAACTGGCGCCGGATGGCGCGCACGTCTTCCACGGAGAACTTATCATGCACTTCGCATCGGCCTTGCCACCCGATCAAGGCCGGGCCGTTGGTAGCGGGTTCGGTTTCGTGGGGCTCACCGCTCGGGGAAGGCAACACAAAGGGCAGTCCAACTTCCGCCGCGGTATTCCGGCCCAAATACTCATCGGGCAAGAAAATGACGCGCTCGTGGCCTTGGTCCATAAGGTGACGCACCACTTTGTCCGCATTGCCGGAGGTGCAACAGTAATCGGATTCCGCCTTTACCGCTGCGTAGGTGTTAACATAGGTAACCACCGGCACGCCGGGGTACTGCCCCTTAAGCTCCCGGACCTCTTCCGCCGTTATAGCTTCGGCCAAGGAGCATCCGGCCTTCTGGGACGGAATCAGCACCGTTTTCTCCGGATTCAAAATCTTGGCCGTTTCGGCCATAAACCGCACGCCGCAGAACAAGATGATATCGGCGTCGGTCTGAGTCGATCGGCGCGCCAGCTCAAGGCTATCACCCGTATAGTCCGGCACCGAGGTAAATAAGGCTGGTTCCATGTAGTTGTGGCCCAGTATTACGGCGTTCTTCGTTTGTTTTAGCTCATTTATTTGGTGGGCTAATTCGGCTTTTTGGTCAATTTCAAATTCGGGCATGAGCTTTGACAGCTGATCCCGCATCCGCGCCCTCAACTCTTCGAGGGCTGCTTGCTTCCCTGTAGACGTCGTTTCTGTCATGGGCTTACCATCCTTGAGATTTGTTTGGAAGGAGTGAAGCCGCTCTCCGGGCAGCCTCTCGATCTTAAGTGCCACTTCAAGCGGAACACGCTGGAGGGTTAATCTCTTCCCCTGCTCGGCCTGAGCGTCTCAGCGGTTGGAGTTGGAACCGTATGGATGGAAGTATCATCAATAGCCTAAACCCACCCATCCCATCTGCGAAATGCTATCAAAATCGCCCTCAAAAAGCAAAAAAAGCGATGGCAAACAATCGCTTGCGCCTCTTCCTCTTTACGGCCCTATTCGGTGCTTACGGCATCCTTGCCTTCGAAGGCCGATATCAGGGCGTGCCAGGCGAGCGTGGCGCACTTGATGCGGACGGGGTATTCCCGAACGCCCGCTAGGACGCGCAGCTTCCCTAGCGCTTCCTCGTCGACGGGATCCTCCGGATTGGAGGTGAGGAGGTCGTGGAGTTGGTGAAAGGTAGCTTCCGCGTTTTCGCGGCTCTGCCCTTTCATGAGCGTGGTCATGAGAGAGGCGGAGGCCTTCGAGATAGCGCACCCGCTTCCCATGAAGCTCATATCCGACACGGTGTCGCCATCCATTTTGAGGTACACGGTGAAATGGTCCCCGCAGAGTGGATTGTAGGCCTCGATGGTGTGATCCGCGTCCTCCATTTCACGGAAGTTGCGGGGCTTCTTATTGTGCTCGAGGATGACTTGCTCGTAAAGCGCGCGGTTTCCGCCAGTCCCAGTCATTAGGCGAACACCTCCCGCGCTTTCCGCAACGCGTCAGCGAGCGCATCAAACTCCTCTTTGACATTGTAGAAGGCCAACGACGCCCGCGATGTGGCCGCCAAGCCAAAGCGTTTCATGGTGGGCTGGGCGCAGTGATGACCCGCCCGAATGGCCACGCCGTCCTCGTCAAGCAACTGGCCGATGTCGTGGGGATGGACATCGTCGAGATGAAACGAGATGACGCCAGCCTTGTTCCGAGCTGTTCCCACAAACCGGAGGCCCTCTATCCCGTATAAAGCGTCCATGCCATAGGCGAGCAGTTCCTGTTCGTAGGCGTGAATCCGGTCCATGCCCACGGTCTGTAGGTAGTCCACCGCGGCGCCAAGGCCGGCCGCGCCCGCAATATTGGGCGTGCCCGCCTCGAATTTGTAGGGCAGCTTGTTATAGATGGTCTTCTCAAAGGACACGGAGAGGATCATGTCGCCGCCGCATTGGTAGGGCGGCATGGCCTCGAGCAAATGCTCCTTGCCATATAGGATGCCGATCCCCGTAGGCCCGAACATTTTGTGGCCCGAAAAGGCGTAAAAATCGCACTCGAGGTCTTGCACATCAATCCCCGTGTGCGGCGCGGCCTGGGCGCCGTCAACCAGCACGGGGACGCCCGCCGCATGCGCCTTGCGGATGATATCGCGAACGGGGTTCACCGTGCCCAGCGCGTTCGAGACATGCGTCACCCCAACGATCTTCGTGCGATCGCTCAGCAACTCGTCAAAGGCGGCCATGTCGAGTTCGCCCTCGTCGCTGATCGGGACCACCTGCAGCGTGGCGCCTTTCTCCTCGCACAGGACTTGCCATGGCACGATGTTGGAATGATGCTCCATGTGGGTGATGAGCACTTCGTCGCCCGGCCCTACGTTAGAGCGGCCATAGCTGTTGGCGACAAGATTGATGCTTTCCGTCGTCCCACGCGTGTAGATGATCTCGCTTACGCTGTTGGCGTTGATGAACCGCCGCACCTTCTCCCGCGCGCCCTCAAACATCTCCGTGGCCCGTTCGCTCAGGTAGTGGATGCCCCGATGGACGTTCGAGTTCTGGGTCTCATAATACCGATTCACCGCATCGATGACGCATTGCGGCTTCTGCGTGGTCGCGGCGTTGTCAAGATACACCAAAGGCTTTCCCTTCCGTTGCGTATGGAGGATGGGAAAATCCTGGCGTATGCGCCCCACGTCAAGGAGGGCGTCCGTATGCGTGAAGCTATCTTCGTGAGTCAGGGTCATAAATCGCCCTTATTCTTTCTCCGGCAAGCTAACGTGCCTTTCCGGGCTGTACCGGTCGAAGACCCAACGGTCCAGCCGGTGGCGTAGCGGTTCGATATCGATTTGATCGACCACATCGCTGGCGAAACCATACGTGAGCATACCCCGAGCCATGGCCTCGGTCATGCCTCGGGTGCGGAAATAAAAGATCACCCGCTCGTGGGGCCCGCCTGTGGTCGAGCCGTGCGTGCACTTCACATCATCCGCGAAGATCTCGAGCTGGGGCTTGGTGTCGATGGTGGCGTTTTCGGACAAGAGCATGTTGCTGTTGAGCTGATTGGAGTCCGTTTTTTGCGAATCCGGGCGCACCATGACATGACCCGTGAAAACGCCGTGGCTGTGTCCATCCAACACGCCTTTGTACCCAATCCAGCTCGTGCAGTTCGCCTCCGCATGCTCAATACTTGTGTAATTGTCAACCAATTGCTCGTTGTCCGTCAAGTACAGCCCGTTGAGCTGACAGTCCGCGTCCTCGCCTTGGAGTTCGACAGACAAGTCGTGCCGCACGATGCGCCCGCTCAACGTTATGTTGTGCGAACGAAAGACGCTTCCCTGTTCTTGATAGATGCGAAGCCCGGCCATGTGGAAGGCTTCGGACGCTTCTTCCGTCACTTTGTAGTGATGCATTGTGGCGCCTTCGCCCAGCACCATTTCCGTAACGGCGTTGTTTAGATAGGGAACATTCGCGCCGGCCGCCGGGAAGTGACTCTCGGCGACACGCAGCTGACTGTTGGCCTCCGCCACCACGAGCATCCGGCCAAACGCGGCCAAGGGCTCCTGCCCAGGCGCGCTGAGATGGATGAGGTGCACCGGCCGGTCCAGTTTAACGTCCTCGTCAATGTGAACAAAGGCGCCATCCTCGAAAAAGGCGCTGTTCAAGGCGGTAAACATGTTGGGCCGCGCGGTGACGTATTTGTCCAAATGCGCTCCCAGCAAGCCTTCATGCTCACTACCCGTTTCCCGGAAAGAGATAACCGTGACGCCTTCGGGCAACGCGCCTGTCTTGGAAAGCGCTGGCGCGAAATGGCCGTTCACGAACACCAACTCGGCTGCCGCCTCCTCTGGAAAGCGCCGTTGCTCCAGAGCTGGGTCTCCGGCCGGAACGCGCTCCAAAGCCTTGGCCACGGTAAAGGGGGTGCGAAGGATGGGCTTGATGCTGGTGAACCGCCAATCCTCCTCTTTATGGTGCGGGAATTCGCTTTCGCGCACTCGCGCCGCGCCAGCCTCGCGCACCTCTTGAAACCAACGCGGCAACTGGACGCCGTCGAGTTGATCGAGTTCTGCTAGAAAACGGTCCTTGGCTGTCTTGGATCCCGTTTGTTCTTTAGCTAACGTATTCATTTCCGTCATTATCCGTTCACGCTCCACTGGGGAGCACCGGAGCGCTCCCGCTGTTTGCCGCTCCGCCCGCCAGCGATCAGGCCGTGGCCGCTTCTTCCTTGAGCCAATCGTAGCCTTTGTCCTCAAGTTCCAATGCCAGATCCTTGCCGCCGGTGCGCACCAACTTGCCGCCATACATTACGTGGACATAATCTGGAACCACGTAGTTCAGCATACGCTGATAGTGGGTGACAAGAATCATGGTGCGATGGGGGCTCCGTAGCCGGTTGACGCCCTCGGACACGATGCGTAGCGCGTCAATGTCCAGACCGGAGTCCGTCTCGTCCAAGATCGCCAGTTTGGGTTCGAGTACGGCGAGCTGAAGGATCTCGTTCCGCTTCTTTTCACCGCCGGAGAAGCCCTCGTTCACCGGCCGGTGCGCGAAGTCCGGATCGATGGCCACGCGCTCCATCTTTTCGTGGAGGATTTCCTGGAACTCCATGGCGTCCAATTCGTCCAGGCCATGACTCTTGCGGATCTCGTTGAGTGCGGCCTGAAGGAAGTAGGCGTTGGTGATGCCCGGAATTTCCGTGGGATATTGAAACGCCATGAACAGGCCAAGCCGCGCGCGCTCCTCAGCGGGCATTTCAAGCAGATCCTGGCCGAGCAAGAGCACTTCGCCCTCGGTTACTTCGTAGGCCTCGTTACCGGCCAAGACCTGGGCCAGGGTGCTCTTCCCCGACCCGTTCGGTCCCATGATGGCGTGAATCTCACCCTCGTTTACGGCCAAATCCACCCCGTGCAGTATTTCGGCGCCCTCAACGGACACATGAAGATTCTTTATTTCAAGCAGCATTAACCCACGCTCCCTTCGAGACTAACCTCTAGCAGTTTCGTCGCTTCCACTGCGAATTCCATTGGCAAGTGGTCAAAGACCTCCTTGCAATACCCATTGATTATCATGGAAATGGCGTCCTCGGCTCCGATACCCCGTTGCCGGCAGTAGAAGAGCTGGTCCTCGCTAATTTTCGAGGTGGACGCCTCGTGCTCCACGTTCGATGTACTGTTGCGCACTTCAATGTAGGGGAAGGTGTGCGCGCCGCACTTGTCCCCGATGAGTAGCGAGTCGCACTGGGTGTAGCTGCGGGCATTGGCGGCCTTGGGCATGGCCCGCACCAACCCGCGATACGTGTTGTTGCCGCGGCCCGCCGAGATCGTCTTGGAGATGACCGTGCTCCGCGTGTTCTTGCCGAGGTGAATCATCTTGGTGCCCGTGTCGGCCTGCTGCCGCTTGTTGCTCAAGGCCACGGAATAAAACTCGCCAATCGAGTTGTCGCCTTGGAGCACGCAGCTCGGATACTTCCATGTGATGGCGGACCCGGTCTCGACCTGCGTCCAAGAGACCTTGGAGTAATCCCCGGCGCACTTACCGCGCTTGGTCACGAAATTGTAGATCCCGCCGCGGCCTTCGTCGTCGCCCAGATACCAGTTTTGCACGGTGGAATAGTTCACCGTGGCGCGGTCCTTGGCGTAGATCTCCACCACGGCCGCGTGCAACTGGTGCTCGTCACGTTGAGGCGCCGTGCATCCCTCTAGGTAGTTCACGCTTCCGCCTTCCTCCGCCACAATGAGCGTGCGCTCAAACTGGCCAGTCTGGGCCGCGTTAATACGGAAATACGTAGAGAGATCCATCGGGCACTTCACGCCCTTGGGAATATAACAGAAGGAGCCGTCGCTGAATACCGCTGAATTAAGCGCGGCGAAGTAGTTGTCGTTGTAAGGCACGACCGAGCCCAGATATTCCCTGACCAGCTCGGGGTGATTGTGCACGGCCTCGCTGAACGAGCAGAATATGATCCCCTTCTTGGCCAGAATGTCCTTGTGGGTCGTCGCCACGGACACGCTGTCGAACACCGCGTCCACTGCCACGCCCGCCAAGGCCTTCCGTTCCTCGATGGGAACGCCAAGCTTCTCGAAGGTGCGAAGCAGTTCCGGATCGACCTCGTCCAGGCTCTGGGGCCCGTCCTCCTTCTTCTTGGGGGAAGAGTAATAGCGCTGCGCCTGAAAATCAATGGGCGGATAGCCTACGTTGGCCCACGTGGGTTCGGGCATCTCAAGCCAGTTGCGGTAGGCTTTCAGGCGCCACTCCAACAGCCACTCGGGCTCATTCTTCTTCGCGGAAATCGCCGCGATGATGTCTTCATTGAGCCCTGGAGGGAAGGTGTCTGACTCGATCTCGGTCACCCATCCCCACTTATATTCCTTATTCGCCAGCTCGGCAATCTCGCGATTGCTTTGCTCGACGCGCGTGCCCGCGTACTGCGGTTCAATGTTCACGCCCTCTGGCGTACTCATATAAGACTCTCCTGTACTGGCTAGGTAGTTGCGATTTTATGGCGCGGATGGCACACGTCGCGGCGCAACTTTTTCCACTATGCAGGTTTGCGTCGCGCGAGAAACGGTGCATGAGCCTCATAGCTATCGATGCACCTGTTTTTCGAAACAGCAGAAGAGAAGGCCCTATTCCCGAAGGGACGACAGAAATGCAACAAGTCAGGCCATTATAGAACGGGGCGTGGGTTTGTTTCCACTTGACGAGAGTTGATCAGCTTTGGTCCGCACACCATCGGCAAACGTGAAGCAAAAAGTGGTCGGCAACTCCTACCGGCATCTCCTACTCATGGGCGGACAGGGGCAATAACATGCGCCTTGGTTTTCGTCAGCCTGAGCGAGGCGCCGCGGAGGGGCGTCGGTCCGACAAGGACACATAAAACCCGGGACTGGAGGCCAGGGGAGGTCCTCCAGTCCCGAGCGGGGGGAGGGACACGGGTTGAGATTGGGAAGGTCTCAACCCAGGGGGGCGCTATCAGAAGAAAACGCGCGTGTAAATGGATCTGGAGGGCCAAGTCCCAAAAGCCCGTTCCCAACCTATTCGCGACTGGCCGTAACGAGTTCATCTCCCTCGGCAAGAGCGCCAAAACCGCGCACCACTACTTCCTGGCCTTCCTCGAGTCCTTCCTCGATGTGCACATACTCCTCGTGGCGTTCGCCCATCGCGACAAAGGCCTGCCGCGCTTCTCCGTTGTCCGCAACCCAAACATAAAACTGGCCTTCTTGCTCAATAAGCGCCTCGCGCGGCACGGCAAGGACGTCCTGCTGCTGGGGAAGGGCAAACTCGCCCACGCCGAAGGCGCCCGCCTTAATGGCATGGTCCTCGTTGGGCACCTGCACCTTAACTTCAAATGTCCGGGTTTGCCGGTCGATGGCTTGATTGACCGCCGTTACCGTTCCTTCGCGAGTCAGGTCATGGGTATCCACGCGCACCTCTACATCAAGGCCGGTTTCCATAATACCGGCAAACCGCTCGGGTATATGTATCTCCGCTTCAAGGACGTCCAGCGCGGAAATCTTGACAACGTCCTGTCCAACGGATACGAAATCACCGGCTTTCGCGTAACGCCCCGTAATCACGCCATCATACGGCGCGCGAACGTCGGTATCCTCGAGCGCTTGCTGGGCTTGGGCAAGGGTAGCCTCCGCGCGCTCCACCTGCGTTTCGGCCACCGCAATCTCCTCATCGGTGGGACCACGCTCGGCAATATTCAACTGCGCTTCCGCGGTCTCCAAGTCGGATTCGGCCGCTTGCGCGGCGGCTTGCGCCTCTTCCCATTCCGACTCACTAATACTGCCCCGTTCGTACAGCACACGCATGCGCTCACGCTCGTCGGCAGCACGCTCGTAACGCGTACGTGCTTGACGCACACGCGCGCGAGCCGAATCGATCTCTTCATCCCGGCTCCAAGCTCGCAGTTCGGCAAGGCGCGCTTCGGCTGTTTTCAATCCCGCTTCGGCCTCCCGGAGCCTGTTTTCCGCATCCAATTGTCGCGTGCGGAAGAGTACATCACCTTCCGCTACCGTTTCACCGATATCTACGTTAACCACATCAAGGGTGCCCGGGGACAGGGCGCGCACGCTGGCTTCTTCCTTGGGGATAAGACTGCCGGTACCCCGAAACGTGCGTTCAAAGTCACGCCGTTCGACGGGGGCCACTTCCACTTCGTGTTCACGAAGATTGTTCTCGCCTTGCCCGTTGTCAACGGGCCCTCCCCCGGCGCCACCACACCCCGCCAGGAACGCGCCCGCGAGCAGTATTCCCGCTGTCCATTGAAAAAATCGCGTCATAGTGCTGTGTCCTCTCATGGGAGCTACCATGTTTCGTCGTCTTCCAATTGAACCCCGCGTCGTTGGAGCAAGGTTCCTTCCTTGGCGTACAAATCAGTAAGGGCTTGGATGTAGTTGACCCGCGCCGTCACTTCGTTTACTTGCGCTTCGATAAGCAGTCGTTGTACTTGGAGCACATCGAGGTGGGTTACCAATCCAACTTCGTAGCGATCCTCCTCGATCCGGAGCTCTTCCTCACGGCTGTCGACGGCTAATTGGTTCGCCTCGATGCTCTGCCACGCGGCCTGGACGTCATTAAGGGCTTGCCGGACCTCGGTACGCACCTCTTGTCCCTGGTCCAGCAACCGGCGCATGGCCTGCTTGGAGGCGAGTTCGGCCCGCCGATGCCGCGCCTTCTCCGCGCGGTTCAACAGCGGTACATTCAATTCCAGCCCCACGTTGTAGTCATAGAAGCGCGTCTCGTCCAGATGGCGAAGTCCCCCGCTCAAATCCCCGCCTAGACTGGTCAGCCCGTATTCGGCGGAGAGTTCGAGGTCGGGAAGCCGGCCATCTCGGGCGGCCAACACATCGAGATCGCGTATCTCCGAATCCAAGAGCAACTGCCGCAGATCGGGGCGATAGTGCTGGGCCAACTGTTCGCTTTCGAGGCGATCTACATCCACCCGTTGGACCTCGGGTTCATCTCCAGGTTTCAAGCTCCACTCCCAGCCCGTGTCCTCGGGGGCGTTCATCAGCCGGAGCAAACCAATTGTGGCGTTGCGAACATCGCCGCGCGCCTGATGCAATTGCGCCTCCCGGGACGCTTTCTCGGCGCGGGCGGAGAGCGCCGCGCCTTTGACGGCCCGGCCGACTTCCACCAGGTCCTCGGTGCGCTCTAACTGTTCCTCGGCGAGTTCGACCGCAAACTCGCGGATGGTGAGCACTTCCTGAGCCAACACCAGCCGCCAATAAGCTTGTTCGACGCGCGATATGAATTGCAGCAGGAATTCTTCCAGTTCATACGCGCTCTTGGTTGTTTCGTGCTGGGCTTGCCTGAGGTTTACCAGGTTCACATCCGTTCCCCGGCCCCGAAGAAGCGCCTGGTTTACTCCCACGGTCCATTGCCCTTCGTATTCCGTTGGGATGAAGTTGGACTCCGTGCGCGAAAGCCCCCCCGACAAAAAGACCGATGTCCCCGTCGGGAAGAAGTTCGACACCCGCAGATTACTCCTGGTCATCTCAGTCTCAATATAACTGGGCCGTTGAGGCGCCAATTGCTCGGACATGAAACCCAACGCGCCAGAGGTAATCTCCTGTTCGAGGTCCACCTCTCGGGGCGGTTGCCCAACTTGCCGGGAGAGAAAGCCAAGGACACCCGACGCCGCCGTGCGCGGGTCGGAGCCTGGAAGTTGCGTCAGAAGATCCAAGGGACCGGCGTCTTCACCCATTCCGGGAATACCGGCCGTGCCAAAAGTAAACTGCTGGACGCCTCCGAGCTGATTGCGTTGTTTGCCATAGGAGGCTGTTCCCATGAGTGACGGATCGAACCTGGCCCGCGCTTGCGGCACGCCGGTAGCCGCCAAACGCGGTCCAAAGCGGACCACGTCCAGGCTTTGATTGTTTCTAAGGGCAGTGAGGATCGCCCCATCCCGCGTCACGGGTATCTCTTCGTCCGGGTCCAGGGTTGGTTCTACTTCCACGGGGTCCGTTTCTGTGTCCAGGCGAGGGGCGGGCTCGATCTCGGGCGTCTCCGGCGGCGGAGTTTCGCGGGCCACGGGGACATGCGCCGCATGCTCGGGAACGCCGCCTACGCTGACGCAGCCCGCCAAAAAAATTGCCAGCGCCCCGCTAACCAGAGTCAGCTTACTCACCCCCAATGTCTGCAATGGGACCATCAAAACATGCTCCTCTCTAGGTTAACCGCTTCAGCCAGCCGTCGGATACCATGTCAACGCAGTACGCGGACATGCTAAAGCGTTTTCCTTATTCATTGCTCGCTGCGAACCGGCCCGCACTGCGCCGAAACCACCCGCTAAAGTCATCGAGCACCGTATAAACACAGGGAATCACAAAAAGCGTCAGCAAGGTGGCGCTGAACAAACCGCCGATCACGGCGACCCCCATCGGGGCGCGCATCTCGCCGCCCTCGCCGAACGCCAGCGCCACGGGCGTCATGGCCGCCATTGTGGTAAGGGCGGTCATGAGGATGGGCCGGAGTCTCAGAGGCGCCGCCGTGCGAATGGCCTCGTCCCGCTCCATTCCCTCATCGCGTCGCTGGTTAATGAAGTCTACAAGCAGAATGGCGTTCTTTGACACGATACCCGTCAACATGATGAAGCCGATGAATGCGAGAATGTCCAGTTGGGAGCCCGTGACCAACAGGAAACCAATACCGCCGACAATAGCCATCGGCAAGGACATGAGAATCGTGAACGGGTGAACGAAGGACTCAAACTGCGACCCCAGCACCACGTAGATAAGCACGATGGCGATAAACAGAGCCGTCAGGAGATGACCAAACGATTCCTCCAGCATATCCGCCTCGCCCGTGAGCGCGGTGCCCCACGCGGGATCGTCGGGGATGTATTGCTCACTTAGGGCTTCCATCGTCTCCATGCCCTCGCCCAGCGAAACACCCTCTAGGTTGGCGGATAGGGTAACGGCGTATTGCCGGCCATAGCGGTTGATGCTTTGGGGCCCCACGTCTTCTTCAAAATGGATCAAGTTAGCCATGTTTATCATTCCGGGGCCGCCATCGTCTTGCATCCCCGGCGCGCCCATACCAGCAGCGGCCATGCCGCCTCCACCAGCTGCCGGCGATGGAACCCCGCCCCCCGCGCTAGGGTTGCGCAGGGCCACGTCAAGGAGTTGATCAGGTTCCCGGCGCGCCTGCGGAAGGGCTCGCATGCGAATGTCGTATTGCCGGCCACCCTGGTCGAAGGTGGCCACGTCCTGGCCGCCAAATAAGATGTTAAGGTTCTGGGAAATCGTGGCCACATCCACGCCGATGTTGTTGGCCAAGTCCCGGTTAATGGTGACCTGGACTTCGGGGGCTTCCAGGCGCAAATCGGTGTCGACGTCAACGTAGCCCTCCATGTCACGTAGTTCGTCGGCCATGGTTTGCGCAACCGCATCCAGTTCGCGAATATCTGGACCTTGGAGGATGTATTCGAGGTCCGCCTGTTGGCCCGGCCCCCCGCCTCCCGCGACGGCGAATGCAATTCGGCGGGCACCCGGGAATTCGCCGGCGGCGCGTTCCCGGAGCAGGCTCAGAATCTCTTCAATGCCTCTATCACGTTCGCTCGCCGGCGTCATTTCTACATAAACCTGTCCCTCGTTCACGGTTTGTCCTTGCCCCCCCAAGGTAGCCATGACCCGCTCGACCTCGGGGATCTCCAGCACCATTTCCTCAATGCGCCGCATGCCGGCGTCCGTCTGGTGAATGGCGGTACCCGGCGGCCATTCAAAACTGACGACGAATTGGCCTTCATCGGCTTGGGTCATGAACCCCACGTTCGCGAAGGGCACAAGGGCTAAACCAGCAACAAATACAACAAAGGCGATCCCCAGGGTGGCCCAGCGCCTTCTAACCGCCACGGCTAGCGTGGAGCGGTAGGCTTGCTCGATCCTTTGAAAGGCCGTTTCCAGCATTCGAAAGACCCGGCCATGCTCGTCTGTGTGCTTCAAGAGCCGCGAACAGAGCATGGGCGTCAAAGTAAGCGCGGCCACCAAGGATATCGCCACGGCCATGGCGATGGAGAGCCCAAATTCAAAGAAGACCTGCCCGATGATTCCGCCCATGAAGGCGACCGGAACGAAGACCGTAATGATCGCGCTGGCCGCGGCGATTACGGCCGCGCCCACCTCGGCGGCGCCTTCGCGGGCGGCTTGCATGGCCGATTTGCCTTCCTGTTCGACGTGGCGGAAGATATTCTCAAGCATCACAACGGCGTCGTCGATCACCAGCCCCATGGCCAGAGCCATGGCGAGAGTGGTGATCATGTTCACCGTGAATCCCATAAAGTAAATCGCAATAAAGCTGCCAAGGATAGCGGTTGGAATGGCCATGATACTGATAAACGCCATACGGAAATTGCGCAAGAAGACAAGTATAACCACCGCGGCTAGACAGGCCCCGAAAAAGAGGTCGAATAGCCCATCGCCAATCGCCCGTTCGATGTAACGGGCGTTGTCATTGGTAACGGCGAGGGTCATGCCCTGAGGCAGGTCCTCCTGTAACTCCTCCACGGCTTGCCGAACCTCATTCGCCACCGCCACCGTGTTCGCGCCCGTCTGCCGCTGGATGCCCAGGCTTACGCTCGGCCGCCCGTTGAATCGCGCGATGCTGCGCAAATCCTCCGAACCATCGGTGACCGAGGCGACATCGGACAGCTGTACTATCCGGCCATCTCCGGAATGCACCACCAGATTGCGAAATTCGTCGAGCGATTCATACTCCCCTTGCACCTTCACCGCGTATTCCTGGTCCGCGTTTTCGATGCGGCCCCCCGGCAGCTCCATGTGCTTGGCTTGGATGGCCCGCGAGACGTCGGTGGGAGACAGGTTGTACGCTTCGAGCGTGGTGGGATCCAGCCATACGCGGATTTGCCGCTCACGGAAACCTTCCAATTGCGCCGAGCCAACGCCGCTCACGGTCTGAAGGCGTTCCCGGATGACATCGTCGGCGTACGTCGCCATCTCTTGGTAATCGCCCTCGCTGCTCAAGGCGACAAACATAATAGGGCCGCCCTCAATGTCCAATTTCTGGACCACAGGGGCCTCGAGATCCTGCGGTAGATCACGCTTGGCGATGTCGACCTGGTCGCGCACCTCTTGAGCCGCCACGTCCACGTCTCGTTCGAGGTCGAACTCGACTACCACCCGGGTTCGTCCTTCGCTGGAGAAGGAACGTAAGCTATCAATCCCTTCGATCGTGTTGATTTCCCGCTCAAGGATCTCGGCTACGTCCCGGTCCAAGATCTCGGCATCCGCGCCCACGAGGACGGCTGAAACCGTGACCACGGGAATGTCGATCTCCGGCATGAGATCCACCCCCATGTCGCTCAAGGTCATGACGCCAAACAGCAGGATGACAGCCGTCAATAGGATGGTCGTTACAGGGCGGTTGATAGCGCTTTGTGAAATAAACATGACAAAGACCTCTCGCGTGCGCGATTATGAATACCTAGTCGGATTCGGGGACGCGGCGCGCTCCCTCGTGGAAAAGCTCAAACATCACTTGCTCCTCCGCGGGATCGCGCGGAGCATCTTGGTCAAGGTAGCCCAAGCGAGCGACGTAATTGCGCAATATCCCCTCAAACGCCATAAGCAGGCAATGAGCGGGAACGTGTCGAAATTCGCCTTCGCGGATACCCGCTTCAAAGAAGGCTTCCAATTGCTCGAGAAATCGCTGATAGCGCGCCGCCAGATTCTCGTCGCCGCACAACCGCGGTTTATGCAACGACCCCTCGGTTTCTTGCACCATCAGGCGGAAGAAGGCCTTGTGATCCCAGAACAGGTCAAGACGGGTGAAGAAGATGTTCCGCACCTTTTCCAGGGGCGTGTTTCCAGTGTTGATGGCTTCGTCTAGCCGCTCCTCCATCACGTCCGCCTTGTCCCGTAAAAGCTCCAAATAGAGTTGATCCTTGCTGGAAAAAAAGCGGTACAGGGTGCCCACGGCGAACTCCGCCCGCTGAGCGATGTCCTCCATGCGCGCCTTTTCAAAGCCGTATTCGGAGAAGACCGCCTGCGCCGCCTCCAGCATTTCTTGGCGATGGCGGGCCAATTCGCGTTCACGGCGGGACGAGGTCTTGCTCTTGGATGTATCGGAAGGCATAAGTGAATATCCATTCATTTGGTGAACTTAACCTATCATACCTGGATTCCCCGTTCATGTCAACCCGTCAAGAAAAATCCCCCCCTGCATACCCTTCACAAGGACATGCAGGGGGGGATATTACCGCAAACCAATTTGTCTACTGGCCAGCCTTACCAGTAGGGCCGCTTGTCCTCGTCGAAGTCCGACTCATTCACCCAGCCCGTCCCCGGCGCTTCACCGTCCACGTATTGCCGGTAGAAGTTGCGCTGGCCTTCGTTGGCGTAGGGATATTGGTCGAAAACGTGGCCCCGCCCAAACATGCGGGGATCGCCCTGTTCCTTCAGAGCGGCGTATAGCTGTTCCTTGAGATCCGCCTTAAGCTCCCCGTATTCAGGGTCGCCGGCGAGGTCGTTAACGCAGTCGGGGTCTTCTCGGACGTCAAACAACTGTTCGGGGGGGCGCTTGCCAAAGTTTAGCCGCCAATAGTGATGCGCCGCGGGATCCCAGCACGTCTCCAGCACGGCGGTCTTGGTGGGACTGCCGTCGCAATTGAGGTAGCCCGTTTCGGGATTGCCTCCGGGCCACCGATCAGGCTCGAAGTTGCGAACGTACAACATCCCGTTCCTCACGATGCCCCGCACCGGATACCCCCAATCGAGCGGACGGCCCACGTCGTGACGTTCTTTGCCCAACAAGAGGCCGTCGCGTTCTGGCTCCACCTGCCCACTGTCCTCGCTCTCAAGAATGCCGAGGAGAGAGCTTCCGGCGGACGGCTCCATGCCCGTCTCTTCCCAATCCAAGCCAGCCGCCTCGATGAAGGTGGGCGCGAAATCGATGAAGCTTACGTAATCATCCACCGTCCGGCCCGGATTCGAAAGCCGTGCCGGCCACATAATCGCCAGCGGCATGTGACAGCCATACTCGAAGATTTGCCCTTTCGTCCTCGGAAACGGCATGCCGTTATCGCCCGTGACGACCACCAATGTGTTGTCCAGTTCGCCGCGTTGCTCCAGCAGGTCAAGCATCCGCCCGAGGTGGGTGTCAAAATGCTCCACTTCCAGCGCGTAATCGAGCATGTCCGTGCGGACTTCCTCGGTGTCGGGCCAAAAGGCGGGAACCGTATCGATATCCGACAACTGCTTGCCCGCCTTTTCAATGCCGGAGCGGTACTCGTAGCCCCGATGCGGTTCGTAAGCGCCGTACCAGAAACAGAACGGCGTATCGGCGGCTTTCTCGTCGAGAAACTCATCGAAGTTCGCTGCGTAATCGATGTTGCTCATGCCGGTAGCCGGCGGTTCGGCGCGTTGCCCATTGTAAGGCTGGCCCGTCAGTTGCCGGGGTTCCCCCTCGGCGTCATGCGCATATCCCGGCCCCCAGCCTTTCCCGGTATATCCCACGTGATAACCGTGTTCAACAAGGGCCTCCGAATAGACCTTGAACTTGCTTGGGAAATAGCACCAGTGGTTGGCCGCTTCCTCAAGCTGCCACGAGTTACGCCCGGTCAACGTGCTCGCGCGCGCGGGCGCACACTTCGGATTCGGAACATATCCGTTGTTAAAAAGAATCCCTTCTTCCGCCACGCGATCAAAGGCGGGTGTTTGGACCCATTGGCACCCATATGCGCTCGCATGGGGATACGAGAGATCGTCCGCCAGAGCAAACAATATGTTGGGCCGTCTCGTTTCATTTCCAGCGGCGCTTCGCGCCATGAAGGCCGCCGCCCCCGCCGCGAGGGACGTCTTGCCGAAATCTCGCCGGGTGATTCTGTTGGATCGCTCACTTGTGGACATGGTCTTCCCCCTTTCGCGTCTTAGCGCTAAAACATAGTGTTACGCATTTAGCTCGATTATTTTGGCGCCACCATCTTACCGCAACAGTATCCCCCCGCGCTACGGCTCCACTTCGAACAGCATCGCCGTGTGGTCGCGGGAGCCTATCAACACCCGCGCGCCGTCCGGCGAAAACGCCACGGAAGTTACCGCGGCCCCAGCGCCCTCAAAGCGCCTTAACGCTTCGCCCGATTCCACATCCCATAGCCGCGCGGTGTTATCGTCGTATCCCACGAGCGCCCCGGAGCCATCCGGCGAGAACGCCACGGAGCACACACGGGAAGGTTCGTCCGTCTCAAAGCGCCGCAGTTCTTCACCCGACTCGGCGTCCCACAAACGGGCGGCGACATCCCGAAACTTCCGTTGTCCGCCATCCTGGCGCATCACCCCTTGAGGTCCTGTAAGAACCTTCGAGCCATCCGGCGAAAACGCCACGGAACGCACCACGGATTCGTGACCTTTGAAACGTTGGATCTCTTCGCCTGTCTGAACATCCCACAACCGAGCCGTCGGGTCCAACACTTCCCGCGCGCCTGGGGCCGGCCCGCTTCGGATCGGCCTTCCGGCGCCCGTCAAAATACGCGAGCCGTCCGGCGAAAAGGTTACGGAACGCACCAAACCCTGGTGTCCCTCGAAACATTGGAGCTCTTCTCCGGTTTCGGCATCCCACAATCGAACCCCCGAGGTATCCAAAGCTTCCCACGCGCCGGTTTGGAAAGCCTTTCTTGGGCGCCGTAGGCCCACGCCCGTCAAAACTCGAGAGCCATCCGGCGAAAACGCCACCGAACACACCAAACCTTCATGACCTTCGAAAACGCGCACCTCTCCGCCCGATTCCGTGTCCCACAACCGGGCCGCGCCGTCCGAGGATCCGGTGACCGCCCGGACGCCGTCGGGCGAAAAAGCCACGCAGGAAATCGAACCCCTGTGCCCTTCCAAAACGCGCAGCTCCTCCCCGGATTCCGCATCCCACAGACGGGCCATGTTATCTTGTCCTCCGGTAAGCGTTCGCTCGCCGTCAGGCGAAAACGCCACCGAAGAGACCTCTCCGGTGTGTCCTCTAGCAAACCGCCGTAGTTCCTCACCGGACTCGAGGTCCCATAACACCACTGCGGCACAACCGCCTGTCAGTACGTGCGCCCCATCCGGCGAAAGCGCCACGGAAGAAACCCGCCGCCCATGACCTTCAACGATCGCCAACTGCTCGCCGGATTCCACGTCCCAAAGGTATCCTTTGCCCTGTACATCACCCAAAAAAGGATGGTAGTAATCTTTCGTCCCGGCCAAGATAAGCGAACCATCGGGCGAAAACTTCACCGAATACAAGTCTCCCCCATCGATTTCCTCGTGAAGTTCAAAGCGCTGCACTTGTTTGCCTGATTCTATGTCCCACACGTATACCACGCCATTCCCGTTAGGACTTTCGAAACGTTGCCCTCCCCCCACCACCTGTGAACCATCCGGCGAAAACGCCACCGAGGAAAACACGTTCCCACGGAGTTCAGCAACGCGCAACTCTTTCCCCGTTTCCACGGCCCACAACCGGACCGTGCCGTCCACGGATCCGGTGAGCGCCTTTGTGCCGTCCGCTGAAATGGCCACGGAACGCACGGCGTGCCTGTGGCCCTCGAAACGCCGCAGCTCCTCACCGGTATCGGCGTCCCACAACCGGGCGCTTCGGTCCTCGTTTCCCGCGAGCGTGTCATCCGCTCCCGTGAGCACCCGCGAGCCATCCGGCGAAAACGCCACAGAGGAAACCCAGCTCCCATGGCCCTCAAAAACGCGCCGCTCTTCGCCGGTCTCCACGTCCCATAGCCGCGCCGTATTGTCCCGGCCCCCGGTGAGCGCCACAGAGCCATCTGGCGCAAACGCCACCGAAGACACTTCGCCCCCGTGCCCGAAAAAGCGCGTGAGCACCTCGCCGGTCTCTGCGTCGATAACCGCGGCGTGCGACGCTCCACCCACCAAAATACGTTCGCCAGCGGGAGCGAATTCAACCGCATTCACCTCCCCCACCAAACCATACACTTGATTCGGAAGGCCCCCCTTCGGCTCTTCCGCGACGGCGATCCCCGCCAATCCCGCCAACGCCAGCGCAGCCGCCGTCATCCGCTTGTTCCGTGGCCTTGTGCCCCTCATGGCTCGTGCCCTCTCTATGTTGGGGCCGCTTCCACCGTCCGGGCAGGGGCGTTGGAAGCGAACTTCCGGGCGTTTACCTGCACGTTTCGCTTGTCAGCCTACTCCAGCGCCACGGTGATTTCAACCCCCGTTAAGCATTCGCAAAGACCATATTGCC
>JAWOFY010000403.1:0-3246 GCA_046497285.1 Candidatus Hydrogenedentota bacterium | reverse complement strand
AAAGGGGTGAGGGATGTCAGCTTTGTTCTTCAACCTGGCCGTGTGTAGCCGGTTCACGACTGGGCGGGTTCCTCATCAAAAAGAAAGCCGGTCAACGGCGACGACGCGGCTGCTTGCTCCCGCAAGGGGGCCAGCCCTGCGCGATACGCCATGCGGCCCGCCTCCGTCGCCATGGCGAAGGCTTTGGCCATTGGACCGTGGGCCTCGGCGTCGGCGAGCGC
This sequence comes from Candidatus Hydrogenedentota bacterium, assembly GCA_046497285.1. Classification (GTDB taxonomy): domain Bacteria; phylum Hydrogenedentota; class Hydrogenedentia; order Hydrogenedentales; family SLHB01; genus SKRY01. The sequence goes on along the minus strand of JAWOFY010000403.1, from coordinate 3,025 downwards.
GGTGTTCACCAGGACCGCGTCCGCGCCGAGTTCCATGCATTCGGCGGCGTCGGACGGCGCGCCCAACCCTGCGTCCACCACAACCGGAACATTGGATTGTTCGATGATAATGCGTACGAGATCGCGCGTCTTCAGGCCGCGATTACTTCCGATGGGCGCTCCGAGCGGCATGACCGTGGCCGTGCCAACCTCTTCGAGTTTTTTGGCGAGCACGGGGTCGGCCTGGATGTAGGGCAAAACCACGAACCCTTCCTTCACCAGCATCTCCGCGGCGCGGAGCGTTTCGATGGGGTCGGGCAGCAAATAGCGCGGCTCGGGGGTGAGTTCCAGCTTCACCCAGGGCTCGAGCCCTGACGCGCGGGCCAATTTCGCCAGTCGAAGGGCTTCTTCCGCGGTCCGGGCGCCCGAAGTATTGGGCAAGAGCAACAACTTGCTCCGGTCGACGGCGGAGAGCAAGTCGTCGGTATCTTGCTTATTCACATCGACCCGCCGCAACGCCACCGTGACAATCTCGGAACCGCTCGCCTCAATGGCGGCCTTGAGCGCCTCGGGATTAGGGAATTTTCCGGTGCCTATCATTAGGCGCGATGAGAACGCGCGGCCGTTTATAAGCAATGGATCTTGTTCCATCAACCTGCTCCATAACCACTTAGACAGAGATTCCCGACAGCAGGAAACACTTCCTCAATCAAGGAAACACATTTAATCAAGCGGGAATTTCGCGGAGAAACCATCGCCGGCCTCAACCACCACACGACAATTGGGGGGTTGTTCCGGGGGATGGCGCCGAGCCCATGGGGTTTAAACTTGCTGACCTTTCGTTCATTCTACCAAAGGAGGTGGAGAGGCTCAAAAGCGTGCCGGCGCCCTCAAAACCTCCGTGATCAGACAGGGTGCTTGAAACTCGATGTAAAGAGTTATTATGCTACCCCCAGATCATCGCCGTGGTTTCCTAGATGTGGCGCCCGTTTACGCCATTTTCGCGATATGCGGGCCATATTTGGGGTTTGTGTCTTTTTCACGGCCCTTGGAGCGCGCCGTCCGTGGCTAATTCTTCTCGCCGACATAGGCCGCACTGCACTGTCATTGTGTTCGTGCTGCTGGCGTCTGTGCTGTTCCTGTCGAACACCGCCCAAGCAAGCGTGGTCCGCAAGGAATTGGAGCCAGGCGTGTATGCCCAGCTACGCGCGGGGCGTAACCTTTTTCTTGCGTGTCATTTCGAGCAAGGCCGCCGGCCCCACCAGATCCTGCCGCGGTATCTTCATCGGCCCGATCAGTGGCGCGATTACCGGGAGGTACAGGCAGCCGCCATTCCGTTTGACCGGCTGAAGCCCGAAGTCCAGCGCACGATTCTGCTTACGATTTTTACCGATGATTATGTTCATGAGGATGGATGGCGCCACAAGGTCCTGTATAGCAGAGATGGCTCCCAGCAGACGGCGTGGGCCCTGGCGGAGTGGTTGACGGGGTCGGGGTGGAATTCCGACGCCATCATAGAACACAACGGTTTGGAAGAGCCCCGCTTGGCGCAAGGGAGCGTCATACACATTCCGCGGGATTTGCTCAAGGAGCCGTTTCGGGAGCCCACGCCAGACCGTGCTCCCCCGGAAGAGGACGCGCCCGAGCCGGCGGGAGAGCCTGAACCCGAACCCGAACCCGAACCCGAGCCCGAACCTGAACCTGAACCTGAACCCGAACCCGAACCTGAGCCTGAACCTGAGCCCGAACCCGAACCCGAGCCTGAGCCTGAGCCTGAACCCGAACCAACTCTCCAGCCCGAGCCAGAGTCCACGCCCATGCCGGAACCCGCCGCGGCCCTGCGGCCGCGGCCCGCATCTATCCCGGATCCCGGCGACTTCGAGCGCGTTACAGCGAATCTCGAATACGAGGATGGGTATGCGATCTACCGCTTGCGCGAAGGCGAGGCTCTGTACACGGCGGTCGTGGTCCGGTTCACGGATATTCGGGAAAACAAGGACATTCTGGCGGCGTGTGAACTTCTTGAAGAAACCAGCGGCATCACGGATGTGCATCGGATGCAGCCGGGGCAGCGCATCCGGATTCCCATGGACCTGTTGGCCGACCGTTTCCAGCCTAGGGGCACGCCTGAGCGGGAGAAGTATGAGCAATCCCTCGAGGAGGCGCGGCGGCTGCGCGGCCAAGTGCGGACCCAAGACCTTGAGGGCGTGGTGGTCGTGTTGGATCCCGGCCACGGCGGTAGAGACCATGGCGCGGTAAACCGGGAGTTCTCCCTCTACGAAGACCAGCTCAACTATGACATCGCCGTGCGCATTCGCAATCTGCTCCAGGAGGAAACGGGGGCGCGCGTGTACATGACCCTGCATTGTCCCGAACGGGGCTACGAACCCACGGACCGGCGGCGGTTCACGCATAAAAGGACGGAGGTGTTGAAAACCACCCCGCTTTATAACAATCACGACGCCCGGCTTTCCGTGAATCTGCGGTGGAGCCTGGCCAATTCCATTTACCGGCGGGAAATCGAGAACGGCACAGACCCACGCAAAGTCATCTTTACCAGCATCCACGCCGACGCCCTGTTCAACGAACAGTTGCGTGGGGCCATGGTGTACATTCCGGGCGCCCATCTCCGGCGAGACCGGGAGGAGGTGAACAGCGACTTCTACCAGCAGTTCGCGGAAGTCCAGGAGCAGAACTATGCCATCTCGACCGCCGCGGAACGCCAACGCGACGAGGCCCTGTCCCGCAATTTCGCCGTGACGTTGCTGGAAGCGCTTGGAGAGAAGCGCATCAAGCGCCACGACATGGGCGACCCCATACGCAGGCAAATCCGGCGGGACGGCGGCCGGACCTTCGTGCCCGGCGTGCTGCGCAATACCATGATACCCACCAAAGTGCTCGTGGAAGCCGCCAACTTGACGAATCCAACCGATTGCGAACGGTTGGCCAATCCCCAGTGGCGGCAGTGGTTTGCCGAAGCCTATGTGAACGCGCTCAAGACCTTTTACGAATCCGGGGGGTGATGGGGGCGGTGATAGTGGGGTAG
>JAWOFY010000038.1:0-5401 GCA_046497285.1 Candidatus Hydrogenedentota bacterium | reverse complement strand
AGAGGCCAAGAGATATAACTAAAAACGAAAAAAACTATATAAATTTAAATTAATAATATAATAATATATAATATAGGTATGTTTTAGGTATACGCTTGCTTTATTTCATATATTATGATTTATTTATAAAATAATTTTTTTAAAAATAATTAGTTTATATTCGCAATCATTCGCGGTTTCTATTCCGTGTTTTCCGTGGTTTTGAAATCGGTGTTCATCCTTGTTTATCCGTGGTTCTTCTTTATCCCTTCGCGTTTATTGGCGTTCATTCGCGGTTTCTAAAATCCGTGGTGTGGTAGACTATGTCCTCTAACAGTGACAGCGCGCGTAGCCGCACCATGCGGCAGGTCAAGGACCGCGACACCACCCCCGAGATGATGGTGCGCCGTGAGATCCATCGCTTGGGATACCGCTACCGCCTTCATCGCAAGGATCTCCCCGGTAAGCCGGATCTCGTGTTTCCCGGCCGGCGCAAGGTAATCTTCGTTCACGGCTGTTTTTGGCACGGCCATGACTGCGCCCGAGGCGCCCGTGTGCCCAAGACCAATCGCGAATATTGGACGAACAAGATCACCCGCAATGTGGAGCGGGACCGTCTCAACCGGGAGCGGTTGGACGCGCTTGGTTGGGATAGCATGGTGGTGTGGGAATGTGAACTGAAAGACAAAGCCGCATTGATTAGGCAGGTGCAGACGTTTCTTGACCATTGAGCGGCGACGGATTCGCGTGTGGCGGCTATCGCGGGAATAGAGCGGTGCGTTTTGCGCCATGGACCCATGCACCGCGAGGCGTGGTTTGCAAAACCGCGGCCGGGTTTAAGCGTTAGGGGAAAGGAGCATGTCGTATGGCGAAGACCGCGCTTGTCTACCGGGAGGAAACCCTCGCGCATGATACGGGGCCGGGACACCCCGAACGGCCGGATCGCCTTCGCGCTATCATGCGCGGGTTCAGCGAAGCCGGCCTTGACCCGCCGCGGCTTGAGGTTGAGCCTGCCCGGCGGGAGGATCTCTTACGCGTTCACACGGCGGAGCATGTGGACGCGGTGGAAAGAGCATGCACGACGGGCGCTGTCTACCCCGATCCCGACACGCCCATGAGGGCGGGATCGTGGGACGCCGCCTTGCTTGCCTCCGGCGGTCTTATCGCGGCGTGTGGGGCCGTGCTGGATGGTTCAGCGGATCGCGTCTTCTGCGTTACCCGGCCGCCGGGCCACCACGCCGAGCGGGGCCGCGCCATGGGCTTTTGCTTGTTCAATCATGTGGCCGTGGCCGCCCGGTGGCTGCAATCGGTTCGCCGCGTGGAGCGGGTAGCTATCTTGGACTGGGACGTGCATCACGGCAACGGTACGCAAGACGCCACGCTCGGCGATCCCAGCATCTACTACGCGAGCATTCATCAGCACCCGCATTATCCCGGAACGGGCTTTCCGAGTGAACGCGGCGCGAACAACACCAACCTTAACGTCCAGATGAGCCCGGGCTGCGGACCCGAGGACTGGCTTGAAGCGTTGGACCGGACCGTTCTGCCGGAATTGGAGCGCTTCAAGCCAGACTTTCTGCTTCTTTCGTGCGGATTCGACGCCCACCAACAGGATCCCCTGGGGGCTCAGGAACTGCAGAGCGAAACCTTTGCGGAAATGACGCGCCGCGTCCTTCATCTCGCCGCTGGCCGCATTGTCTCCCAACTCGAAGGCGGCTACCACCTGGATGCCCTGGGCGAATCCGCCCTCGCCCACTTCAACGCCTTGGGCGAGGACTGAGGGGTAACCCGCGCTGTTAGTACGACAGCGTCTCGGTGTCCGGATCGTAGGTCACCGTGGTTCGCTCCCGGTACGCCATGGTGGCCATTTGCAAGGCGACCTGAACCTTATAGGCCAGTTCGATGCCCGCATTTACCTCGGCCTCGCCGTTGATGGCTTCCACGAAGTTCGCCATGTGCAGCACATCGCTGCCCCGCTCCTCTACCGCCACGGTTTCGGGCTCCTTGTTCGAACCCTCGGCCGGGGTGAACTGGACCTCGTCCCCTGTGAAGGTAAGCGTCCCGTCCCAACCACGCAAGACGGGGCTGCGGTTGAGCGACCCGTGATGGCCCGTGGCGACGTGATCGTTGCCTTGCGTGCCCAAGACCGCGAGCGACACGTTCTCGGGGTAATCGGCGATCATGTTGAACGTGTCGGGCACCTCCCGCTCGGGGTAGTCGTAACGGTAAATGCCTCCGGTGGCCACGGCGTGTGAAGGCGTTCCAAGCCCAAGGGCGTAGACAGCGGGCGTCATCGAGTGCGGGTAGAGATCCGTAACGGGGCCGCCCGCATAGTCTTCGTACAGGCGCCAGCGGAAATAGCGGCTGACGTCGAAGGGACGCTCCGGGGCATCGGCGAGAAAGGCCTCCCAGTCGAGATCGTCGCCGGGTTCCGCGTCTGGGTCATCGATGGGCATGCCGCGTTCGCCCCAGTCGCCCACGCGAAAATACCCGCACTCCGCGTGAAGGGGTTGGCCGATGAGGCCTTCTTCGACCAGCGCTTTCGCTTGCCGCCATGACGAGTCGGCCATGCCCTGGGTGCCGGCTTGGAACACCACTCCGGCCTCGCGCACCGCGTCGCGCACCTTCTTGGTCAAGGAAGCCTGGCGCCAATGGGTGATGGGTTTTTCGCAGTAGATGGGTTTGCCTTTCTCCGCCGCGTCCACGGTCTGAAATCCGTGGAGGTGGTCTGGCGTGGCGATGATGACGGCGTCCACGTTGGGATCATCCAGCAATTCGCGATGATCCATGTAGAAAGCGGGCGCGTCCGTGTTTTGCTGGGTTTGCTGGCCTCGGGGACGGTACGTGTCGCAAACCGCGGCGACATCCACCTCGTGGCCATTGTCCCGGAGCGACAAGAGATTGCGGATCAGGCTATTGCCCCGGCCCCCGCAGCCGATGAGCCCCACGCCCAGCCGGCCGTTGGGGTTGGAGTTCTGGGCTTGCGCCACGCGGGGAAAGGCTCCCGCTGCAAATAGGGCTGCGCCCGTTACGCGCATGAAGTCGCGCCGGCTTGCGTCCGGTAGTTGGGATGGTTCGTGATGTCTCGTCATGATTATCTTCCCTTCATTAACATTCAACCGTGAGCTGTGGCGCACAAATCTCGTCACCCAGTATACAGTTGTTCCAGGGACGAAATCATATCTGAAATCCATGGTGATCCCTAAGGCGTGTTTCGCAAAACGCGGCGCGTACGTCTCGATTGCATAAACAACCCATCGAAATTGTTCTGCTTGCCAACTGGTAGCGAGACTTGTCTTACCCAGCCGATTGAAGACTTTTCCGCGAAATTGACAAGTCCGCTCGGGACGTGGTTGAATTGAACGTATTGTAGAATGGATTACCAAATGGTGAGGCGTAGCGGCCTCCCCCGCGGTTTTTCCCACCAGCTATAGGAGAGACAGACGAACCATGATCCATTTGGGCGTCAATACGGTGCTCTTTGCGGGCTTTGATTTGCGCACGGCGTTGAAACACATCAAGTGGGCAGGCTTTGATGGAGCGGAAATCTCGGCGATGCAGGGCGTTTGTGAGCATCTTGTGCTAGATAATTGGAGGCGGGATGCCCCAACCGTTAAAGCGATTGCAGGGGACCTTGATGTGCCTCTCACTGCGATGGAAGTGGGCGAACTGGAGGAGGAGCGGCTTTTAAAGGCGTTTGATGCAGGCGCAGAGATAGGCCTTCGTATCGTCAATACCGCCGCGGGAGGGAGGCAGGATTCCCCGGAAGACTGGAAGAAGTCTATCGAGATGCTGGCGCGCATGGCCGAAAAAGCCGAGGAATTCGGCATGTCTCTCTGTGTGAAGGCTCAGGTAGGGTCAGTCATTTACAATACAGACACGACATTGCAAGCCATGGCCGAGATCGATTCGCCCGCTTTCGGTATTGACATGGACCCCAGTCATATCCATCGCGCGGGGGAGGAGCCCAAAGTCGCCCTGAAACAGGTCATTTCCCAGGTTCGGCACGTGCATATCCGGGACTGTAAAGGCCAGGGGCCCGGGCCGGGGCGGCCCGAGGATCAGGCGTGTGGCCGGGGCGATGTGGAGTTGTTCGGATATTCGAAGGTGCTGGTGGAAGCGGACTACAGCGGACCGGTAAACCTTGAAATCATGGGAGCGAAGGATTACGAACTAAGCTGGTGCGCTATCATCGCGGCCGAGTCTCATGGATATCTGAATGCCTGCCTCGGTCTGTGCGGTGGGCGTTAACGCGGGGTGAAGTACACTGGAGCGAGTAGTTTGCTAATGAAAGCGTTTGAAGTTAGGAACTCCCCCAGCGCGGTTTCCGCGCTGGGGGAGTTCCTATTGTAGCTCGCTGGCCATGCCCGTGTATGGAGTGCTATCAGGCTTCGACGGGAGACTCCGCCACCGCCCCATTTTCGGCCGGTCCGACTTTCTCCAGAACTTCCTCCACTGTGAGTCCGCAATATTTCTCGTACTTTCCGCACCGGCTGTTCAAGGCGCAGACGACGTGATTGTCGCGGTGGATGAACGAAACTTCACAATCGTTGGCGCAATCGCTACAGTGAATGATTTGCGAACCGACGCTGGTTTCCGCATCAAAGGTTGTGAAGCCGCCCCGTGCGTCCTGCGCCATCGCGATGAAGGCGGCGCCCAGCGCCCCCGAAATACGGGCGCGCGGGTGAATGTGGATATCTTCTCCGGATAGCTCGGCGAATGCGTCGGCAACGCTTTCGTTCAACGCCACGGCGCCCGAGAACATCACCGGACCCTCGACTTTCCGGGAGCGGCAGATGTTGTTCAAGAAGTTCTGGGCGAGCGCGCGGCACATCCCTTTGGCGATGGCGTTTACCGGATAGCCGGCCTGTTGTTTGGACACAATGTCGGATTCCGCGAAGACCCCGCACCTCCCCGTCACGTTGACGCCGCATTTCGCGGACCTTGCGCACGCGCCTAACTGTTCGACGGGCACCTGGAACTCTCGGGCGGCCGAAGACAAAAAGGACCCTGTTCCAGCGGAACAGATGCTGTTCATGCTGAACCAGTTTGGGACCCCGTTTTCGTCCAGACTTATGAACTTGCTGTCCTGACCGCCAATCTCGATGATCGATCGAATGGAGCGGTCGGCGAGCATGCAACCAATGGTCTGGCAATTGATTTCATCAACCGCGAGTGGCGCTTCCAACAGCGCTTTGGCGAGCCGGCGGCCCGACCCGGTGGTCGCTCCTCCGGCGATTTCCTTGTCTGGGTTTCGCTCCCCAATGGTAGTGATTACGTTTTTTATGGCGTTAATGGGATTGCGATTCGTAAACTGGTACTCTTCATCCGTCACTTCCAGTGTTTCGCCATCCAACAACACCGCCTTTGTCGAGGTGCTTCCCACGTCGAGTCCCAGCCAATAGCCGGGCCGTCTCATGTT
>JAWOFY010000468.1:0-3080 GCA_046497285.1 Candidatus Hydrogenedentota bacterium | reverse complement strand
GGAAAAGGCGATTCACGCAGGAGACTTTCGCCCTCAAGCACGCGTTGACCGGAGAACTGCGCGGGCGCCGTGGGCGAGGTTTCGTCCACCCATTCACCACCTTGCTGATGGTAGACGCCCGTGCTGGAAGTAAAGACCACACGTGACGGGCGCGCGTCGTTCCGGCGCAAAGCCTGCAACAAGTTACCCAGTCCCTCGACGTAGGCCTTTTGATAGGCCGTTTCCGTAAACGAATCCGCGCCAACCGCGTAGAAAACCCAGTCCACCTCGTCCGGCAATTGATTTTCTAGTTCCGAATCGCCCAGATCGCAACCAATACCTGTAATGGTCTCCGGCAACCCGCTGGGATCCCTGCGCAATCCCCATACCATGTGGCCTTCCGCCGCCAACCAACTTCCGAGTACGCTGCCCACATAACCGCAGCCTGCTATCAAGACACGCGCCATATCTTAAAGACTCCTATGGATTAGCCTTTCCGGTTCTTCGAAAAAGTCGCTCCCCGCTTCAACCCGCTGGTATCAGCGCGTATTCCGCGCCAATTTGAAAACACAACGGCTGATTCCCTAGAATACGTACGCGCCCGGCCTTCATTTCCTCTCGCTCTCAAGCACGCCCGGGGGATATTATGTTCCTGCATCGCCCCGGCGCCCGGGTGCATCTTATCATGTGGATGCAGGGGGAACTACTACGGAAGGAGCGTAATTCGATGAGTGAAAAAACCATCTACAATTTCTGCGCAGGCCCGGCCACGTTGCCGAAACCGGCCATCAAACAGGCCCAGGAAGAACTGCTTTCCTATAAAGGGACCGGCATGTCGGTCATGGAAATCAGCCACCGCTCCAAGTGGGCTGATGAGATCATCGCCGAAGCCGAGGGCAACATCCGGAGCCTTCTCCAGATCCCAGAGAATTACCACATTCTGTTCCTGCAAGGGGGGGCAAGTCTACAGTTTTCCATGATCCCCATGAACTTCCTCCGGGGAACAGGAAAAACAGCCGACTACATCCACACGGGGTCGTGGGCCAACAAGGCGATTGCAGAGGCGCAGAAAGAAGGGGAAGTATCCATCGTCTGGAACGGCAAGGACGGAGGCTTCGTGCGCACGCCCGCCCAAAGCGAACTCAGCTTGGATCCCAATGCGGCATACGTCCACTTCACCTCCAACGAGACCATTCAGGGCGTGGAGTACTTCGAAGAACCCGAAACAGGGGACGTGCCCCTTATGTGCGACGCCTCCAGCGATTTTCTTTCCCGCCCGATCCCTGTGGACAAGTACGGTCTCATTTACGCGGGGGCGCAAAAGAACATCGGCCCGGCCGGCGTCACGGCGGTGATCGTTCGAGACGACCTCCTCGAAGGCGTGCCGGCAGGGTTGCCCTCCTTGTTGGACTACAAGAACATGGCGGACAGCAAGTCGCTCTACAATACGCCGCCCATGTTCGCCATTTACATGGTCATGCTCACCACGCGCTGGGTGCGGAACGATATTGGCGGGCTTAAGGCGATGGAGGCCATCAACCGCAAGAAAGCGGACATTCTCTATGAGGCCATTGACAACAGCAATGGATTCTACAAGGGCCACGCCAAGCCTGAGTGCCGCAGCCGGATGAACGTTACTTGGCGCTTGCCCAGCGAAGACCTCGAAAAGCAGTTCATCTCCGAGGCCGAGCAAGAAGGCTTCCTTCAACTGAAGGGCCATCGCTCCGTGGGCGGGTTGCGCGCCTCCATTTACAACGCGATGCCCGTGGAAGGCTGCGAAGCCTTGCGCGACTTCATGGAAGCGTTCCGAAAGAAGAACGGCTAGCCGTCCCTCCCATCCTTACTCCATTCCCCGTCGCGCGCCGTGTTCTTCGCCCCGAACGCGGCGCGCGCGTTGGGGTCATTCCCCGTTAAGCGCACATGGTCTATTGCGCTGGGCCGGGCATCCATCCGCAACAGATTCGCCATCTTGAAGCGCGGCCTCCGCGCCGCACTCCTCAAAACACTTCATGACTTCACAAACCTCGCTGGCGCGCTGTTCATTGCTTAGCATATACCGCATGAGCCAGACCATCCGCCGCCCCGTTTCAAGGCTCATGAGATGCTCCATCTTGCACGCGTCCGCCATGGCCAGTTCCTTTGAAACGCCGAGCACCTTTTCAAAGAAATCGCTTAGAATGCGGAAATTATCCTCAACCAGACGCGCTTTTTCGGCGCCTTCTTCCGTAAGCAGCAAGAACCGGTTGGGATCTTCCGTGACCCATCCGCGCTTCTTGAGCTGCGTGACGGACATGGAAGCCGCCCCGCGGGAAACCTCCAGCATTTCGGCCACGTCGGTCACACGGGCATACCCCAGCCGTCCCCGCAGACTGTCGATGGCCATAAGATAATGCGCGGCCGAATGGGTGATTTCGTTGTTGTCGAACTCGCGCCAATAGCTTGCGTCGTTGATCGTCCTGCTCATTAACGTATCCTTTGTACAGGGCGTTTAACATCCCTCTGTATTATTTTACGCTTGCCCAGTGTTTAGATCAAATGCGTCCCAGCCTGAGGAGCCGTATTGAGCCTCCCGCGGCAAGCGATCTATTATGGTGTTTTGCTTGCGCTGGCTTTGACAGTGCTTGTTTTGGCAACAACAACTCACGAAGAAGGAGTATTCACATGGACAATAGCCACGACGCTCTAACCCCATTGGAGGGCGCACTCGCCACGCCTCGCGGCGCCATGAGCCGGCGGCGTTTCCTACAAACCAGCGCGGCGGCCACGGGGGCTGCCGTGTGGGCGTCGGCTTGCAATGGGGCCAACGCACAGGAGCTGGTTCCGAGCGAGGACGGGGAAGTGATGGGATACACGGACACCGAAATGTTGCCGTGGGCGCCGGATTATCACAAACATGATCCCAATCGCCCCTGGCCCACCGACATTGATCCCGGCGAGCTAACCCATCCAAATGAACCCGCCGTGTCTCCCCCCGCGGACGCGATTGTCTTGTTCGATGGCGGAAGCACTTCCGCATTCCACACTCATGACTGGGAGGTGGAAAACGGCGTGCTCGTGGCCTATGAAGACGATATCGTCACCCGCGAATCCTTCGGCGATTG